>CAJXVF010000254.1 GCA_913060845.1 uncultured Alphaproteobacteria bacterium
TCTGATGGGATAAATACTATCCCTATGGGTGGACCACTTCAGGGGGGCTGCTCCAGAATGACTGATATCAAGGTGGGCGCGGGAAAGCCGCCCGTCAATGCTGACGGACGGCTTCACGCGAGATCGGGAGGATTATCTCGCGGCCAAGGGGGTGATGAGAAAATCAGGCTGCGTGCGGCTCAATCCTGAGACGGACCGCCATCTCGCGCAGGCCGCCGACGATGGCGCGGGTGCGCTTGGTGAAGTTCAACCGCTCGCCAACACCCAGGATGATGTCGCGGTTATCCTCCGCGCGCGTCACCCAAAGCGGGCCTTCTACAACAACGAGATCTTGGTTGGGGTTGATTTCGACGCCTTCAACCTCCCGTGCGGCCAAAGCGATTTCGTGTGTGTGTAGCGACATGGCATGAGTTCCTTTAAAGGCTAATAACCTTAATGAGCGCCCTTCGGGGCATGTGGCTCGATAACTGACAGAGCCCGCTTGGAGAGATTGGCGATGGCGTGACCAATGGCCTTAGCCATGCTGTGGAACGCTGCGGGCCGGAGGTAACGACCATGGTTCATGTCGGCTACCATAGCTTCATCGGAAAGGTTCAGGTCTGTGTTGAATTCTTGCTTGCTCATTTGATTGTTCCTAATCTGGAATGTTTGCGTTGTTTCGATAATTAGAGATATAGGCCCGTCTATCTGATATGACATCGGATGAATTCTCAGCCCTGATATGAGAAAAACTCATGCAAGTATTACCGCCGCTCAATGCCCTTCGCGCATTCGAAGCTGCTGCCCGCCACGGCAGCATGACCGCAGCTGCAGAAGAGTTGTTCGTGACGCCCGGTGCCCTCAGCCATCAAATCCGGGGGCTTGAGGCGTTTCTGGAGATATCGCTGTTCGACCGAAAGCCACGGGGCATTGAGCTTACGAACGCCGGGCGGATCCTATATCCGGGGCTTGAGG
The DNA here is from genome assembly GCA_913060845.1 of uncultured Alphaproteobacteria bacterium. GTDB lineage: Bacteria > Pseudomonadota > Alphaproteobacteria > Bin95 > Bin95 > VMCJ01. The sequence goes on from CAJXVF010000254.1 coordinate 955, forward strand.
CTGGGTTTCAGCAAGTGCGGGGTGCTGTAGCGGCATTGCGCCGGGCTGAACTCTTCAACGTGCTCGTCCTCAGCACCCCGCCTGGCCTGACCGCGAAATGGCTTGCGCCCAGGCTCTACCGCTTTATCGCCGCGAACCCAGATATGGATGTGCGTATTTCATCTTCCATCAGAAATGCGGACTTCCTGACTGACGGCATTGATCTTGCGATCCGCAATCTACCCGTCGAGAGCAAGAATACAGACGGCCTGGCGGTCGAGCTGCTGGCCTCTATTGAATATCTGGCAGTTTGCACGCCAGATATCGCCGCGCGCCATGACCTCTACGGCAAGCCTCAAAACGTCGCCGAAGCCCCTTTGATCCATGACGATACATTCATGAGCCATAAGCGTATGTTGAGCTGGGATGACTGGTTCCGCGCCGTTGGAGAGCCCGCACCCGTGGGCGGCCATGGCATGCATTTCAGCAGCGCCGACCACGCGCTCGACGCTGCCGCTCAGGGCGCAGGCGTGCTGCTGACGCACAACATCATGGCGCATGATGACTTGCAGTCCGGCAGGCTCGTGTCCCCGATTGATCTCAACATTAAGTCTGGGCGTGGATACTTTCTGGTTGGCTTGGAAGGCGTTGAAGAGCGGCCGTCCGTTGCCAAGTTCCATGCCTGGATCCTGGAAGAGATCAACGCCATGGAGAGCGCGGACGCGCTTTGCGCGCAGGCAGAATAAGCGCACTATCCTGGGGTAATTCCTTCAAGGAGGGCGAACGCCATGCTTCAACAGAAAAACTGGCGCGGCCATAGCCCAGCCCCGTTCAATTGTGAAAAGCAGCCCGCGAGCGGGTCCAACGGCGTTGTATGCGCCAACAATCCGCTCGGCGCGGCTGCGGGTACGGAAATGCTGGCGGCGGGCGGAAATGCTGTAGACGCCGCCGTCGCCACCCTGCTCACCCTCACCGTGGTCGAGCCGATGATGGTCGGCTTGATCGGCGGCGGCATGACGCATATCCGCACGGCTGATGGCCAAAACACTGTCATCGACGGCCAAAGCCAGGCACCTGCCGCCGCGACGCCGGATATGTTTGAAACAGTATCCGATGACATCGCCACACGCCTCGAGACCAAAGGCCGCCGGAATACTCTCGGGCCCCTGGCCACAGCGACGGCGGGTAATTTGATGGCTTGGGCCAAAGCGCTCAACGACTACGGCACGCTTTCATTGGCGGACGCCATCGCCCCCGCAATTCGCCATGCTGAGCGCGGCTTCATTGTCACGCCATATCTGCAGGACTGCACCAAGGAGGTGGGTGCGGATATGGCCGTTGACCCATTAATCGCCAGCGCGTTCCTGCCCGATGGCCAACCCATAAAAGCGGGCTCACGGCTTGTGCAAGGCGCATATGCGGAAACGTTGAAGGCTATACAGGCGGAAGGACCGTCCGCACTGCATGGCGGCAGCGTTGGCCAGCTTATTGCGGATTATATGACGGCCAATGGCGGCATTCTAAGCCTGAGCGATCTGGCTGAATATGAACCGATTGAACGCGCGCCCATTCGCGGCCAATACCGCGGCGTTGAGATTATTGGCCCACCGCCGCCGGCGTCTGGCGGCGTGCATGTAGTGCAGATGCTGAACATTCTGGAGGGCTATGATCTGGCAGGTATGGGCTATGGCGCACCGGAGACAATCCACCTGATCGCCGAGGCCATGAAGATCGCTTTTGCGGACCGGGATGCCTCCACCGGTGACCCTGCATTCCTGAACGTGCCTGTCGAACAATTGATTTCCAAGGCCTATGCCGAGGACCGCCGTGCACTGATAGACCCTACCTGCGCCCAAACCTGGGCGCCCGGCGTGCCGCCGCTCAACGAAAGCCCGCACACGACGCATATGACTGTTGTCGATAAGGACGGCGCTATTGTGACAGCAACCCATACGATCAACAGCCTGTTTGGCGCGCGGTATATCATTGGCGAGACGGGCATGATCGCCAACAATTATATGTCCCTGTTTGACCCCCACCCGGGTCGCGCTCTTTCCATCCAGGCGGGCAAGCGGGTGCCGACATCTATGGCACCGGTTATGGGCGTGCAGGACGGTGCGGTTCAATTTGCGCTGGGGCTGACAGGCGGCGTGCGTATCTTCCCCTCCGCCATGCTCGCGATCCTAAACTTGATTGACCACGGCATGAGCCTGCAGGAAGCCGTCGAGGCGCCGCGCGTGTGGACGCAGGGCGGCGTCTTGGAACTGGAATCCGGCGGCGCTGCGGGGGCTGCTGCATCCCTTCAAGCCATGGGCCACACCACGGTAGAGACGCCTCATCTTGGCGGCGGCATGAACGGTGTCCGCCGTATGCCAGATGGCCATTGGCAGGGTGCCGCCTGCTGGCGGGCTGATGGCACAACCATTGCGCTTGGCGGCGGCAATGCCCGAAAGGGCGTGCGTTTCTGGCCAGAACAGGCGCGATAGCCCCAAAGGTGCCGTAACGGTTGGAGGCTGCAGCCTAGCGCGGAATGTAGCGGCGGTCCTGCATCTCCTGTAGCAGCTCGATGAACATGTCCTCCGTGTCCACGCAATCGTGGAACCCTGCTTTGCGGGCTTTGATCGTGCTCATGTTGTGCGGGTTGGGGCGTTGGCCGTGGCCGAAGATGAAATCCACGAAGCTCCAGCTTGGCACAAGGTCCGCCAGGCTATAGCGGATGAGGTCGTGCTTCTCCGTGATTTTGGGCCATAGGTCCGCATTGCCCGGCATGGTCCGCGCCAGGGACATGGGATGGCGGGGGCCTAATTCCATATCAAACAGTTTGGCGATCCGTGGCCAGATCGCCTCCCATTGATAGACGTCTCCATTGGCGATGTTGAAGACTTCATCCGCCGCCCGGTCGTCTGTCCCGGCCCATTCCATGGCGCGGGCGATCAAGCGGGCATCTGTTGCTTCGCCAATGCGGGGGTCACCGCCAGGGAAGCGTAGCGGCATGCCATAGTCCCGCGATATCGCAGCGAATGCGCCAATGGCTGCGACAACGTTCAATGGGCTGCCAATAGTAACACCGCAGACGATCTGCGGGCGCAGGATGGTCCAGGTCCAACTGGCACCCCGACGATCCCGCTCATCCGCCAACCAGTCCATCTGGTCATAGTAGAAGTTTGGCGGCATGTAGCGTGGGTCGCTTTCCTTCGCTGGAATTTTGAACGGCCCCAAATGCCCGCCGTAAGCCTTTGTGCCCTGCAATAGCGTGATATGCCGAAGGTTCGGCGACGCATCTGCTAGCGGGTTGAACAAGTTCTGCAGCATGGTCAGATTAACGTCCGCGTGCTCCCGCGTCAGCCAGCCCTTGGCGACGTCTGGCATTTCATACACCGCCGCGTAGGCTAAGTGCGTGACGCCTTTCAATGCGCAAAGCTTGTCTCGCGCGTCTGCCGCATCCCGCAAATCAACCGAAAGCCAAGTGGCGTTATTGTCGAAATCCGGCGGGCGGCGCGATAGTGCGATGACCTCCCAACCCTCCAGCCTATCGAAATGCTCTAGTGCTGCTCGGCCCACAGTTCCGAGCGCGCCTGCAATCACGATGCGGTTGGTCATAATTCATTCTCCCAATGTCAGGCGAAGCTTACGACAGGATTAGCGCCAGCCAAATCAGCCCCCAAATGCTTCTCGAGGAGCTTGTGGAATCGCTTGCGCCCGCCGGGGCCGGTTCCTACGATGCGGCACAAACCTCACACCTCAAGGACACACGAGCATGATGGACGTATCCGGCAAAAAAGCATTGGTATTCGGCGGCACTTCAGGCATTGGCCTCGCGACAGTTGAGCGGCTGGTCGCCAAAGGTGCAAAGGTCATCGCCATGGGCCGCAGCCCAGAGAAAGCCTCAGACCTGCCAGCAGGCGCCACCTTCCGCCAGGTTGACGTGACGGACCGGGACGCGATGGCGGCACTCTTCAAAGAAGAAGCGCCTTTTGACATTCTCGTCAGTGCCGCCACAGGCGGTGCACCTGTCTCTTATACACATCTCCGAGCCCACGAGACCTCTCTACAT
>CAJXVF010000255.1 GCA_913060845.1 uncultured Alphaproteobacteria bacterium
TAGAGAGGTCTCGTGGGCTCGGAGATGTGTATAAGAGACAGAGATAGCCCTCCGCCGCCGCAATCCCAACGCCCGGCGACAAGGCGAGATCCTGTCAGACTTGATGGACGCAGAGGCGGACGGAGAGAAGCTGACAGAATTGGAATTGCTGCATCAATGCATTTTTATGCTGAATGCGGGCCATGAAACCTCGACCAATATGATTTCCCACGGCATTCATGAATTCCTGCGCAATCCGAGTGAGATCACCAAGCTGCAAGTAGATGCTGGCCTGGCTGATAGCGCTGCTGAGGAAGTTCTTCGGTATCAAGCGCCGATCCAAATCAACAATCGCCGTTCCACCGCCGATACAAAGATTGCGGGCATGCCCTTACCTGCTGGGACCGTTGTCCACCTAATGTTGGGTGCCGGCAATCGTGACCCAGCGCAGTTTCCGGAACCAGACCTGTTCGACATTGAACGGCGTCCGAACCGGCATCTCTCATTCGGGCTAGGCGTACACATATGCGCTGGAAATACACTGGCGCGGATTGAAGCGCGGATAGCGTTTCAAGAACTATTCAGGCGCTTTCCAACGCTGAGGCTCGAAGCGCCCGCAAAATTGGCAGGCCGCATCCGCTTTCGGGAGGTCGAAGAGCTGCGTGTGTCGCTTTAATTAAGCGTCATCTGGCAGGGCCACACCGCTTTGGGCAAGCTGTGCAGAGAGTGCAGCTTTCGCCGTAGCCAATCCTGCCGCGCAAGACGCTTCACAGCGCGCGACGAGAGCATTTTGTGTATTGGATGCGCGAAGAAGCCACCAGCCGTCATCTAGGTTCACCCGGACACCATCAACCGCAATAACGTCTGCTCCGGCTTCGGTCAGTCGCTGGCTCACTTCCTCGACGACGGCAAATTTGCGCGTCTCAGGGCAATCGAAGCGTAACTCTGGCGTGTTCAGAACTGGGGGCAGTGATTTCCGGAAATCAGCCAGTGTGCGCCCGCTGCCTGCAAGAATAGAAAGCGTGCGAACACCGGCATAGAGCGCATCGTCGAAACCGTAATAGCGATCTGCGAAGAAAATATGGCCGCTCATTTCGCCCGCAAGCGGTGAGCCCGTCTCTGCCATCTTGGCCTTGATCAGGGAATGGCCGGTGCGCCACATCACGGCATCACCGCCTGCGTCTGTCACGGCGTCAAATAAGGATTGGCTTGCCTTAACATCAGCGATAATCGTGGCGCCGGGGCGTTCAGCAAGTACGGACTGCGCAAAAAGAACGAGCAATTGGTCGGCCCAAAGAATTTCACCTTCGCCATCTACGACGCCGATTCGATCGCCATCACCATCCAGCGCGATACCGATATCAGCACCCGTTCGCTTCACTTCATCCTGCAATTGAGCAAGATTTTCAGCTTTGGTTGGGTCAGGGTGATGGGCCGGAAAGCTCGAATCCACCTCACAGTTAATCAGATGGTGCGTTCCTGGCAGCATCGCTGTCAGCGCTGGGAGGATGGAAGCCGGTGCGCCGTGACCAGGATCCCAGACCACCGTCATCGGGGCTGCAATGGGATTATCATTGACGATACGTGCCATATGCGGGGCGTCGACAGGTGTGTGCTCAAATGAACCGTCGCCGTTCACATAATCACCGCTTGCAGCGATTTTGCCCAGCTTTTGGATGTCTTCGCCATACAGAGCGCGTTTGCCCAGTACCAGCTTGAAGCCGTTATATTCAGCCGGGTTATGGGAGCCTGTCACCATAATCCCGCCATCTGTCTCGAGCTCATAAACGGCGAAATACAGCGTTGGTGTTGAACCAAGTCCCATCCGGCACACATGCATGCCACTATCGGTCAGGCCCTTTGTGAGAGCCTCTTCCATTCCAGGAGAGCTATCGCGCCCGTCATAACCGACTGCGACGCGCGAACCGCCATCGGCGCTCAACATCGCGGCATAGGCCCGACCAAGCGCATACGCATCCTGTTCAGTCAGTGTTTTACCGACGATACCGCGGATGTCGTATTCACGAAGGCACGTTGCATCGAAAACATGGGTCATCCGACCATCCTTAGGCATGGCGTCGGCTCCTGCAAATCTATGATCATGTTCATCGGCCTTAGCCTGCGTCGCGTTATCGGCTTCAGCCGGCCTGACGGCGAGCGGAGAGGCTGGCATAGCCGTCAATCAGTGCTTGCACATCCCCGCCTAGATCGTCGCGGGTCAATGCATGGGCAAGTGTGGCTTCCAGGAAGCCAATCTTATCGCCGCAATCAAAGCGCGTGCCTTCAAACCGAAGGCCATGGAACGGCGCAGAACCAACCATGCGGGCCATGGCGTCCGTCAGCTGAATTTCACCGCCAGCGCCCTTTTCTTGAGAAGCCAAGATGTCAAACACCTCAGGCAGCAGCACGTAGCGCCCAATCACAGAAAGCGTGGACGGAGCGACAGATGGCGCAGGTTTCTCAACCAGGCCTTTGACTTCGGCCAAGCGTCCATCATCAGCGCCAACATCCAACACGCCGTAGCGCTCAGTGTGCTCGCGCGGCACATCCATAACGGCCAAAGCGTTACCGCCAGTTTCGTTATAAACGTCAACTAACTGACCGATACAGGGTTGCTTGGACATGACCAAATCATCAGCCAGCAAAATCGCAAATGGCTCATCACCGACCAAATGCCTGGCAGACCAGACCGCATGGCCTAAACCAGCAGGCTCCTGCTGCCTTACATATGCGACAGAACCAGACCGGTTCACCATCTCAGTCGCAACAGTTAGTGCGTCGAGCTTACCGCGCTTCAGCAGCGTATCCTGGAGTTCGTAGCTGAAGTCGAAATGGTCTTCGATAGAAGACTTGCCTCGGCCTGTAACGAATATGATCTGCTCAATACCCGCCGCCAAAGCCTCCTCGACAGCGTATTGAATCAGAGGCTTATCAACGACAGGCAGCATTTCCTTCGGCATTGCTTTGGTCGCAGGTAGGAACCGCGTACCGAGGCCGCCTACCGGGAAAACTGCTTTGCGAATGCGCTGAACCATCTAGACGATATCCCTGAATAGACCTAAGGCCTGCAACCCATCTGTGCCAAGACCATCCTCGCGCTTCTTATACGGCGAAAATGCTAAGGAACAGCAGATTTCCATAACTATTAATCCAATAGAATCGTCTTCGCGCGCTCAATCTGATTAGCCCGAGCTTCCCCTTGGCCAGTACCTGACCGAGCCTTTGCGATCAATCGGTCGTAAGCATCAATTATGGCTTTTTCTGGCGCGCCCTCTTCCAGTTCAAGAATATCAAGCGCCTCCACCCGGCTCATAATGTCGCTTGCATTCTCCGCCCGTTTTCGTCGCGCATCCTCTAATGACGCAGGCGTCCGGGTGCCAAATCTACGTGCCATATATTCGTATACGAGGCGGCGGGCCTCCGCGTCAGCAGCGAGTTCACGCAGCAGCGCATCGAGTTGCGCTTCATCTAGGTCGTCCAATTCCGCACCAGCGAAATAACCTTCCAGGACTCTCCCGGACGTAACTGCGCCATTCCTATCCTGGCGCGCCTCAAGCCAATCAGTTCGCACCCGTGACTTGCCGGTGAACGTCCCCCAAAGTGCAACTGCCAGCATGGCTGCCGCAGATGCCGCACTTATTGGAATCGGAACGCCAAATCGCGCCAGCGCCAGTCCGACCATGCCGGATAGCAGGAATGCCACCAAAAATTTGACAGTAAAACTGGAATTACGGGTGAGTATACGAACCAGCCAGCGGGCGATAATCACCAGAGCCACCAGAAGAAGTAGCCGCACTAGGACGTAAAATATCATTCACCCTCTCCACACAGCACCTAAGCGCCAAGTGCGCGATCATAGGGTACTAAGCCCTATATTGGAACGGCCTGGAGAGAATTCAACGACAAACCAAAGGCTTCGCCGCTGGCTTGCCATCCGCGCAATCCACATAAATCTCGCCTTCCGGCCTAAAGCCATGAAACACGAAGGCGAATGTTACGTCATGGGCGACATCCAGCGGCCCATGCGGCCCACTTTCCTGCACGACGACATTACCATCATCGCGCCCCTCCTCGATCAACGAAGCATCGAGCGCTGAGTTCTGGCCAGTTTCCCAGGTCAGCATCAGCCTGCCATCCTTGATGCCACCGCGTTTGCGGAGCAGATCAAGCGAATAGGCCTTCTCACCTACAGCAACAACCCGGGCCAGGGGCGATATGCCATCCGGCGATTCGCCCCGATACAGGAATGGCCAAGGGGCGCTGTCGTAGCTGACATAGGGGTTACGGCCATAGGCGCGTAAATCTGGTTGATTGGGCTTCAACACGAGACCATCTGGGCGACGACGCTGGAACCGCTCAAAGAATTCCATGCGGGAGGGAATGATCTTGAGCTGCGTCCCCGTCATCTCACCGACAATGGCCTCGCCGAGGAATTGTTGCCACCAGCTTTCCGTCTGTCGGTCCCACATCACAAGATCCGATTTACGGAGTTTGCCCGTGGTGCCGAAATCAAGCACTTGGTCGCCGACCCGGCGATCAAACACGATAGCGGCATTGCAGAGCGGGCAGTAAGTGACTGTGACACGCACACCGCCAACCTCATCATTGACGATCTCGTGCCAGATCACAATTGACAATGGGTAGGCTTTCGCTTTGCCATTGATAACAAGCGCGATTACCGGCTCTTTCGCCGTGAGTGTTTTTGCAGCCTCTGTGACGGACTGAAACAGCGGATCGTCAATCGACGGAATGCCATCCTTTGGCGGGCCGCCGCTAATAATCTCTGTGAAATCAATGGAGTGCTTCGTGAAATCTGTCTTCGGCCACTCACCAGAGCTCCAGTAAGCAGGATTCGCCGTAGCTGGACTGCCGATCGCAATGCCCCAAAGCGCCAATAAGCCAACTGTGAGTGTGATTAATGTGCGCGGCATCGGAAGCTCCCTGTCATAGGGATCCATTATGAACCGAAAGGGGCGCGAGCGGGTCTGTCTCTTATACACATCTG
>CAJXVF010000256.1 GCA_913060845.1 uncultured Alphaproteobacteria bacterium
GTCTCGTGGGCTCGGAGATGTGTATAAGAGACAGGGCCAACATGGTTGATCCCCGCAAGATGGTCCTGGAACTGGATAAGGCGATCCCGAAGGATTGGGATATCGTCGTCGGCGGTGGCCATTATTTCTCCATGGCGATGACCCATATGACGGGCCGCCCAGCGGATAAATATCACGTGGTGAATGACTTCGGCGCTATTGGCTCCGGCCTGCCTGCCGCTATCGGCATTGCCACGGCGCGGAATGATGGCAAGGTGGCACTGATTGAAGGCGACGGTAGCCTGCTCATGCATATCCAGGAGCTTGAAACGATCCAGCGCCATGGCGTCAAAATGCTGATCAACATCATGAATGATGGTGGTTATGGCGCAGAATTCCACAAGTTCCGCGCGCGTAACATTGAGCCGGGGCAGGCCATCCACGGCCGCGCAGATTTGGCGGCGACGGCAAGCGGATTCGGCCTGCGAAGCGCCACGGTGACCCAGATGGGCAAGATGCCAGCCCTCTTCGCAGAACACGAACGCGCCAACACTGCCACGCTTTGGGATGTCCACACGGATGATCTGATCCCATCCCGCGCCTACCGCCGTGTCCATTACGGTGAGGCCTAACAACTAGCCCCCTGCGCGTAACAATTGGAGGAAGAGTTCATGTCGATATCAATCAAGCAAGTTGGCCCATGTTTCGCCGGTGAGGTTAAAGGCATCGACCTTACCAAGCCGATTTCTGATCAGGACGTGCAAGATATTCACGACGGCATGGACGAATTCGCCGTTCTGGTTTTCCGTGGCCAGGCTTTCACGGATGAAACCCAGGTGGCATTTACGGAGCGGCTCGGCGAGATTGAGCATTCCATTGGTGCCAACCTGCGAAAGCCCCACGAATACCGATTGCCGACAACATTCGCTGACGTGTCTAATTTGGATAAAGATAATAACGTCTATACGCGGGAGGACCGGCGTCGGTTATTCGGCATTGGCAATCGGCTCTGGCATTCAGACAGCTCATTCAAACCGCTTCCAGCCAAGTATTCCCTGCTGCACGCGCGCTCCATTCCCTCCAAGGGTGGCAACACGCAATTCGCTGATATGCGCTCGGCCTACGATGCCTTGGATGATGAAACGAAGGCTGAGATCGCCGATCTCGTCTGCAAGCATTCGCAGCTCTATTCCCGGAAATCTGTTGGGTTCGAAGCGTTTGATGCGGAGGAGCGGGCTCGCATGGCACCAGTCCGGCAAACCCTAGTGCGCCAGCATCCGTCAACGGGCCGGAAGTCGCTTTATCTTTCATCCCATGCCGGTGAAATTGAAGGGATGCCACTTGCTGAGGCAATGCTGCTGCTCAAAGACCTGACCGAACATGCGACCCAGCGCGAGTACGTTTATACCCACGTTTGGCAGAAGCACGACCTGGTGATCTGGGACAATCCGCGCACCATGCACCGAGCCCGCCCATTCCCAGAAGATGAACCCCGTGACATGCGCCGCACCACAATCGTCGGCGACGAACCAACCATTGCGCAGCAGGCGGCCTGAATTGGCGGCATAGCCTGATTTCCGCCCAAAAAAGGAGCATGGCCGATGGCCGTTATTGATTCACAGGTCCACGCCTACGAAGCCAACACCGCCGGCCGGCCCTGGCATTCGGTTCCAAATTGGCCGGAGCAGGTAACCGGCGATGAGATGGTGGCGGCTATGGATGCCGTTGGCGTCGACGGCGCCATTTTGGTTTCCGCCTTCTCGCTCTATATGTGGGACGATAGCTATGCGCGGATCGTGCAACAGGCGCATCCGGGTAAGTTTGGGCTGGTGAAGCCGTTCGATTCTACGGACCCGAACACAGCCGAAGTCATGGCGGAATGGAAGTCAGTTCCTGGGACCGTCGGTGTGCGGATTATGCTGGACCGGGGCCCGGACCGGAAAGCGGATGACCCCGGCATTGATCGCATCCTGACCGAAGCTGCGCGCAATGATCTTCCGGTGAATTTTCTTTGCTGGGGAAATATGGATCTCGGCATGGCGATCATTGATCGGCACCCGAACACGCGCTTCGTTATTGACCATCTGGGCATCGTCCAGCCGCGCACGCCGCCCGCACCTGATGCGCCGTTTGAGAACCTGCCCAAAGTTTTGGAAATGGCAAAGCGGGATAATGCTGTGATCAAAATCAGCGGCGCGTGCACGCTTTCCAAGGCTGGTTATCCCTACCCCGATATCTGGGACCCGCTCGCCCGCATTTTTGACGCTTGGGGCATCGACTGCTGCCTTTGGGGCACGGATTGGACGCGCGCCTATGCTGTTCTGAACTACGAACAGGGTGTGCAACCATTCGTAGAGACGGACCGGCTAACGGCAGACGAACGCGCCATGCTGATGGGCGGCGCCTGCGCTAAAGCTTACAATTGGTCGCCGTCCTAAGCCGTTAGCCAATAGGGCCGGTATCAATCAGATCTTCTTCGAGCGCTTTGATCTGTAGCGCCATGTATTTGGAGTAGACGCGGGCCTGGGTCAGGCTGCCAGCAATGAACCACACACCCTCCTGGGGTGTGCGCTTGAACATGTTGGCAAGCTCCCCGTCGGCGTCCTCGCCCCAAATCGGGCCAATTTTGTCCGCCATATCTTGGCCAAGCGCCCGGCGCACCAACTCGCCCTGGGGATAGTATCCAGTGGCGAGCACGATCACGTCTGCGGGGACGATTGTGCCATCCTTCAGCAGTGCTCCTTCTTCGCAATAGCGCTCAATCGTGTCGTCCTGAAGCAGGCCGATCTCGCCTTTGATCATTAGCTCTGAACTGCCTGCGTCCAGATTGTAGCCGCCGCCGCGCCGACGATATTTCATTTGGTGGCCCGTGCCGTCCTCGCCCACATCAAACTTAAAGCCGATACCTTCAAGGCCTTCGATCATGTCCTTATCCAGCTCCAGCATGCGCTTCACCGCGAGCTGATAGCCTTTGACTGTCATGGGCGGGGTGGCAGACGTGCCGATCAGGTCACAATCCTCAACCGGCAAGCCTTCATCATAAAGCGCATAGTTCAGCTTGGCGGATGGGTCGATGGAAACGACTGTGGTTGAGCCACGCTGCACGATTGTCGTGTCGCAGCCAAAGCTGTGCAGGTCGAGTGCGATGTCATTGCCGCTCGACCCGGTGCCAATCACCAGCGCCCGCTTGCCAGCATAGGGCGCGCCGCTATCAAAGCCTTCGGAATGAATGGTCTCGCCTTTGAATGTATCAATGCCTGGAATATTTGGCTCCAGCGGATAGCTGCTAACGCCATTCGCGAACACAATATGCCGGGGCCGCATGATCCGCTCGCTGCCGTCTTCGGTTCTGAGGGTGACAACCCAGCATTTCCCGGCTTCATCCCATTCGCCCTTGGTGAACTCTGTATTGGTCCAGTGATTGATTTCCATCACCTGGGCATAAAACTCAAACCAAAGGCCGAGCATGTCTTTGGGAATGTAGTTCGGCCAAGTCGGTGGGAAGGGCAGATAGGGCAGATTGTTGACGTGGATCGAGTTATGCAGCGCCAGTGAATGGTAGCGTTTGCGCCAACTATCACCGATGCGCGGCCATTTCTCGACGACAAGTGTATCCACCCCGAGCTGGTTGAGGCGCGCAGCAGCTGAAAGGCCAGCCTGGGCACCGCCGACCACCAGCACAGTCGGGTCGCGGTTCTCATAGCTTTGCGCTTTCTCGCGCACGCCGTCCCAGTTATCGCCGCCGAAATTCCGGGAATAGGCGGCACCTGATGGACGGTTTGCGCCGATCTGCTCTTCAAAGCCCCTCAAGGATTCAAGGGAGGTTGAGACGACCCAAGCCTTATAGGCATCCCCCGCAGCGCCCACGGGCGCAATACGAAGCACGCCCTCGCATTGGCCAAATGCCGTATCGAACGCAAACATTGCCTCAATGCAGTCCCGCCCAAGCCGCTTAACCCGGCGCGGCGGCGTGCGGTCTGCGCTGATCTCAAAGTTCTTGGCCTGAACCACCGGCTGGCGCGCAACCATGCCCGCAGCAATATCCTGCGCACCGACAGTAGGAACGATGCGCCATGTGAACGCCAACACATCCCGCCAATTGCCATCGTCCTCAATCAGCGCCGCGACATCTGCCGCATCCCCGCCCGCCAGCGCGCGTTCAAATGCGCCAAGCCACCCGGTGACAGCCTCCCGCACAAATATCGCGTCCCGCGCTTCTACGCCTGTAGGGTCCATATAATTCATAATGATTTCCGCTGTGATGCTACGTTTCCCGATAATTGTACCGGAAATTGTTGCAGTGGACTATCTGCCCAAATGGTGTGCTTTGATTCAGTCCAAGTCTCGAACCCGGCGGCGGAGCCAGAAGCCGCCCACGCTCCCTGCAAGCGTCGTAGTTAACCCGCCAATTGCGGCTTTGGAAAGCACCACGCCAATCCAATGAAAGATGCTCGCGGTCCATCCAGCCAACCCAGTGACTTCATTCCTGCTGGCTAGGATGGCCGTTTCAGCGACGCCATAAGCAATTGCGAAAGCGAAGACAGCCAGAAGTGCAGCAAGTGCGCCTTTGCGCCAACCATTCGGTCGAAAGATCGCGCCCAAAACGCTGCCAACAAGTGCTGCAAGCGGCAGTACTTCACGCCACAGACGCAAATTTTCCGCATCGTCCATGAGCACATGCGCGGCACCGGCTATCATACCAACACCTGCGAACAGGGCGGCGGCCAGTAGGCGCGGTGGATGTGATCCGCTCATAATATCGATCAATACTTCTGAAACGTGAGACTATCGCCGCAGCACTGTAAGCGAGAGAGGTCCTGCGCCAAAATCCTTATGCAGTGCTGCGCATGCCCATTCATGCGCATTCCTTTAGATGATCGCTTGATGCGTTCGTGTTAGGACCAAAGCCTCGGACAAAAGGAATTGAGACGTGACTGATCCAGCTTCGGAGATCATTCTCCATAACTATCCGCAATCACCTGTGGCCGAAAAAGTGCGCGTGGC
>CAJXVF010000257.1 GCA_913060845.1 uncultured Alphaproteobacteria bacterium
CCTCTCTATTCGTCGGCAGCGTCAGATGTGTATAAGAGACAGCCATTCGCTTTAACCTCGTAAGTTTCTGGGTTCACTTCGATATCAGGCGTCAGGTTATTCAATTTCATCGACGCTTTTGAGATATCGCGGACGCCTTTGATCGCAACTAGTTCCTTATCAACCTCAAGCCCTGCATTCAGCCCGGCCTCGCTAACGAAGGAAACACTGGTCGCTGTTCTGGCTTTCCCGTATGCGCCGAACATGGGCCGGTAATACTCTGGCTGCGGCGTCGGAATGGAGGCGTTCGGATCACCCATGACGGCAGCCGCGATCATGCCGCCCTTCACCACCAGATCAGGCTTGACGCCAAAGAACGCCGGAGACCACACCACCAAGTCCGCCAGCTTGCCCACTTCAACCGAGCCAATATGCTCAGACATGCCATGGGTGATGGCCGGGTTGATGGTGTATTTGGCGATGTAGCGACGGGCGCGGAGATTGTCGTTGTCGCCGGCCTCACCTTCCATTCGCCCGAACTGACGCTTCATTTTATCCGCCGTCTGCCAGGTGCGGATCAGCACTTCGCCAACTCGGCCCATGGCTTGACTGTCGGAGGCAATGATCGAGAACGCGCCCATATCATGCAGAATATCTTCCGCTGCAATGGTTTCCTTACGGATACGGCTTTCAGCAAAGGCCACGTCTTCTGGAATGCGCGGGTCTAAGTGATGGCAGACCATGAGCATGTCCAAATGCTCATCAACTGTGTTGACTGTATAGGGCCGTGTTGGGTTGGTAGATGACGGGATCACGTTATCCAGCCCGCAGACCTTGATGATATCAGGCGCATGGCCACCGCCGGCACCCTCTGTATGGAAGGCATGGATGACGCGGCCTTTAAGGGCGGCGACGGTATCCTCAACAAAGCCGCTCTCATTCAGCGTATCGGTGTGGATCATCGCTTGGATGTCCATCTCGTCCGCCACGTTCAGGCAGTTGTCGATAGAAGCGGGCGTGGTGCCCCAGTCTTCGTGCAGTTTAAGCGCACAGGCGCCGGCGTTGATCTGGTCAATCAGTGGCCCCGGTTCAGACGTATTGCCCTTGCCGCTAAAGCCCAAATTCACAGGAAACGCGTCGGACGCTTCGATCATGCGCGAAATATGCCATTCACCGGGCGTGCAGGTGGTGGCGTTGGTGCCAGTCGCCGGGCCAGTGCCGCCGCCGAGCATGGTGGTGACGCCAGAATACAGCGCCTCATCGATCTGCTGCGGGCAAATGAAGTGGATATGGCAGTCGAACCCGCCAGCCGTGATGATTTTGCCTTCGCCTGCAATCGCCTCAGTCGAGGGGCCAATGATGATATCCACGCCGTCCTGAATATCAGGATTGCCAGCTTTGCCGATGGCCACGATCCGGCCATCCTTGATGCCGATGTCAGCTTTTACGATGCCCCAATAGTCCAGAATAACAGCATTTGTAATGACGGTATCAACGGCACCATCGCGGCGACGGACCTGGGATTGGCCCATGCCATCGCGGATGACCTTACCGCCGCCGAATTTCACTTCGTCGCCATAGGTCGTGAAGTCTTTTTCGACTTCGATGAAGAGTTCCGTATCAGCCAAACGGACTTTGTCACCGACAGTCGGGCCGAACATATCGGCATAGGCATTGCGTGAGATTTTTATTGGCATGACCTCAATCCTTCCCGTCCAAAGCGCCCATGACCTCTTGCCGGAACCCAATAATCCGACGCGCACCACCGAACGGCACAAGCTGGACGGCGCGGGATTGGCCCGGCTCAAAGCGGACAGCGGTTCCAGCGGCAATATCGAGCCGCATGCCGCGCGCGGCTACTCGATCAAAGTCCAGTGCCGGGTTGGTTTCAGCGAAGTGATAGTGGCTGCCGACTTGGATCGGCCGGTCGCCCGTGTTCGCTACATCTATGTTGAGTGCTTCTAGGCCAGCATTTAGTTCAATGTCGCCAGGGGCGGCGATGATTTCACCTGGTATCATCTGATAGCTCCTTAGCGGATGGGATCATGAACGGTGACGAGCTTAACGCCGTCGGGGAATGTCGCTTCGACCTGGACGTCATGGATCATCTCTGGAATGCCCTCCATCACCTGATCGCGGGTGATGACGTGGGCACCGGCTTCCATTAGATCCGCGACCCGGCGGCCATCCCTGGCACCTTCAACGACGAAATCCGTGATGAGCGCAATGGATTCTGGATGATTTAGCTTGACCCCGCGCTCAAGGCGTCGGCGGGCGACTATCGCCGCCATGGCGATCATCAGCTTGTCTTGCTCTCTCTGAGTTAACCGCATGATTTCTCCATTAACAAAGCCAAACACGGGGGGCTGTAGCGGGGCGATAAAGTGCCCGATGCCGAAAAGTGCCGATTACATCCGCAAGCATGCTTTTGAGCGCGCCAGCATCATCGCCCAACATACGGGCAATCAGCAGGCCGCGCACATGGGTGGCACCAGCGAAAATAGGTAGATTGGCCATTTCAGTTTGCAAGTATTCTGTGTGTGCCGGAGCATCGGGCGCGGCATAAATCATTGTTGCGAGCGCCCGCGCGCTGCGGAACCCGGTTGCCGTAAATAGGCTATCGCCGCCGCCTTCGACCAGCATTCGGTCTCGCCACACAGGCTGCCCGGCGCGATCGATCCGCCAGGTATCTGTGAGGCACCCGGAAGCAAAAGTCTCATTGTGCGCCTTCCGGCCAAGCACGATGGTCTCAGCCATCAGCAGGCGCGCATCATTGGCAAGATCGACATTAATCTGCCGGTTCAGAAGCGCGCCGTTGAATAGGATTGTTTCCTGCGGCAGCCATTCCAGCGTGGCACCTGCATCAAGCCGGAGTGATGTTTGCATCACTGCCGGGGCATCCAGCGCACGATAGATTTTCTCTGCCGCTTGCCCTGACACGACGCCATCAGCGCCAGGGCCACAATCCACCGAAACGGTCAAGCTATCTCCGCCCGCAACGCCGCCAGCAGTGTTCGCCAGCACGGCCTCCGGCGCTTCGCCATGGGTGCGGGGCGTCAGAAGGCGGGCAGGGCTAGACGCATAGCGTTCTATGAGCCGGGACTGGCCGTTTGCATCGGCTGCAAACCGTAGACGGGCCTCGCCATGGCTGCGCTGGAGCGCGCTATCAGACGCTGAGACGGCGTCGAACATCGGCTTCGTCCAGGTCGCTGGGGGCTCCGGACATGACGACTTCGCCTCGATCCATGACGATGAACTGATCCGCCAGCTCCTTTGCGAAATCGAAATACTGTTCGACCAATAGGATCGCTATATCCCCGCGTTCCGCAAGCGTCGTAATCGCCGCGCCGATCTGTTTGATGATCGAGGGCTGTATCCCTTCCGTCGGCTCATCCAAGGCGAGGAGGCGGGGCCGCATGACGAGCGCTCTGCCAATGGCGAGCTGTTGCTGTTGCCCGCCTGAAAGATCACCGCCGCGACGGCCCAGCATGTCCTTTAATACGGGGAAGAGCATGAAGACTTCTTCTGGGATGGTGCGGTCGCTTCTAGGCAGCATCCCAAACCCGGTTTTCAAGTTTTCTTCGACCGTCAGCAAAGGAAAAATCTCACGACCTTGTGGCACGACGGCGATGCCTGCACGGGCGCGGTCTGCGGCACCCATGCGGGAGATATCTTTATCCTCCCACATAATCGCGCCGTCCCGGATTGGCGTTTGACCAACGACGCCCCGCATCAAGCTGCTTTTGCCAACGCCATTGCGGCCAAGCACGCACGTCACTTGGCCTTTCATTGCAGACATGGATATTGATTTCAGCACCTGACTGGCACCGTAATACAGATTGATATTCTCTACCTTCAACATGTCAGCGCCCCAAATACACTTCGATGACGGCCTCATTCGCAGACACAGTATCCAGCGTTCCCTCTGCCAATACGGAGCCTTCGTGCAGCGCCGTCACTTTGCAATCCAGCGCACGGACGAATTCCATATCGTGCTCAACAACAACGACGGAGCGCTGGCCGCCAGAAATGCGTTTCAGCATGGCGGCGGTCTGCATTGTCTCTGCATCGGTCATACCGGCGGCAGGCTCATCGATCAGAAGAACATCTGGGTCTTGGGCGAGGACCATGCCGATCTCCAGCCACTGCTTTTGACCGTGGCTAAGATAGCCAGCGAGTTTATTGGCGCGAGCGGTCAACGCAATTTCATCAAGAATAGATTCAATCCGCGCCTTTTGGTCCGGGCGGAGCTTCGCAAACAAGGAAAAGCGCGCCCGCCTGTCGCCCGCAAGCGCAAGCTCCAGGTTTTCGAAGACGGTATGGTTTTCGAACACTGTCGGGCGCTGGAATTTCCGTCCGACGCCAAGCTTGGCGATAGCAGCCTCATCAAGCTTGGTCAGGTCATGTCGACCATGTAGCAGCACGTCGCCGCAATCTGGCTTCGTTTTACCGGTTATGACATCCATCATCGTCGATTTCCCAGCCCCGTTCGGGCCGATAATCGCGCGGAGTTCACCTGGCTCTAGGAACAGGCTCAACTGGTTTAGCGCCCGAAAGCCATCGAATGTGACGGTGACGCCGCTGACATACAAAATGGCATTGGTCAGTTTTGGGTTATCAGTCATCCCCCGCCTCCGCTGCTGCCATCTTGGGCGGCTTTCGTTTGCGCATGATCAGTTCACGTAACCGCGCCATTTCACCGACGATGCCTTTCGGGAAGAACAACGTTACGGCAACGAATAAGCCGCCGAGCGCAAACAGCCAGAATTCCGGCATCGCGCCCGTCAAATATGTCTTGGCGTAGTTGACCAGAACGGCGCCTAACGCCGCGCCAACGAGTGTTCCGCGCCCGCCGACAGCCACCCAAACGATGATTTCGATGGAGTTAGCTGGCTGGAATTCACTTGGATTGATAATCCCGACCTGGGGCCTGTCTCTTATACACATCTCCGAGCCCACGAGACCTCTCTACATCTCG
>CAJXVF010000258.1 GCA_913060845.1 uncultured Alphaproteobacteria bacterium
GTCTCGTGGGCTCGGAGATGTGTATAAGAGACAGATTTTAGGCATATGGGCTTTGGCCGACTTCCAGTTATTGGCAGCCTGTTTAATGTGCGTATTCCATCGCCCGGCGGTCAGGAGACGGTCAATCGGGCGGCGATGCGGTTTAGTTCCAACACTGATCCGTATGGGCAAGGCCATGGGCCAGGTCTGCGTGCGCTATACGATCTGGCAGATTTGGATGCATCCCGTTTCATGATTGGGCCGGGGCAAAGCGGGCGACTGTTCTCGGATAATCGCTCGAGCCTTGCAGAGAAATGGCGGGATGGCGCTTATCTCACACTCGGCCCACTTTCGGCGCCGAGCCATGTGCTGACGCTCAAGCCAGAGCAGCCCTAACATGGCATCGCTGGAAGTTTGGGTGCATTTCGCCGCCACGACCGGCTCCATCTTGCTCGGTGCCGTCATGCTTATCCGACAAAAAGGCGACGGTCTGCACAAAGCACTTGGTCGTACGTGGGTTGTGACGATGGTCTTTGTCGCACTCTCCAGCTTCTTCCTGCCGGCTTTTGATCCATCACAATGGAGTCCAATTCACGCGCTGTCCGTTTGGACACTTGTCTCACTATTTTTTGCCGTGCGCGCGATCAGGCGCGGAAACGTGCGCGGGCATCAGATTTGGATGATCTGCACGTATCTCGGATTGCTCGGCGCATTTGCAGGAACTTTGTTCCCAGGCCGCCTTGTCCATCGCATACTGTTCTAATGGATATATCGATAGACGCCATTCGCGCCGCTGCCACTGCCATTAAGGGTGCGGTTGAGCGCACGCCGCTCACCCATTCCCGCACGCTCTCAGAGATGCTGGGTGCAGATATATGGCTGAAGTTTGAGAACCTGCAATACACGGCATCGTTTAAAGACCGGGGCAGTCTGTTCAAGCTGCTGTCGATGAGCGAGGCGGAATTGAAGGCTGGTGTTATCGCGGCTTCTGCCGGGAACCATGCCCAAGGTGTGGCCTATCACGCGCAAAGGCTTGGCGCGCCCGCCGCCATCGTCATGCCTGAATTCACGCCATACACGAAAGTCGAAGGGGTGAAGCGGTTTGGCGCAGAAGCTATTCTGCATGGCCAATCGCTTGAGGAAGCCGGCATTGAAGCCAGACGCCTCGAGCAAGAGCGCGGGCTAACCTATATCCACCCCTATGACGACCCGCATGTGGCGTCTGGCCAAGGTACAATCGGGTTGGAATTGGCTGAAGATGGCCCTGAATTTGATAATGTGGTGATCCCCATCGGCGGTGGCGAACTTTTTGCTGGGATTGCGACGGCTTTGGCAGAGGTCATGCCTAAGGCCCGTCTGACCGGGGTTGAGGCAGCTCTCTACCCGTCCATGCATGCCGCGCTGAACGGCCTTGAAGCGCCGGGACCTGCGCCAACTTTGGTAGAAGGCATCGCCGTTAAAGCGCCTGGCAAGTTGACGCTGCCCATCGTCCGGGACCGAGCCGACAAGATCATCCTCGTTGACGAAGCCTTCCTTGAGATCGCGGTTGAGACGCTCTGCGAGATCGAAAAAACGGTTGTCGAGGGGGCTGGCGCCGCTTCCCTTGCAGCCATGCTGGCTGAGCCTGACAGCTTTCGAGGACGGCGTGTTTGTCTGATCCTATCTGGCGGCAATATTGATGCTTCAATACTGGCGCAGGCATTGCTGCGCGGTTTGGCGCGAGACAGCCGCATCGCTCGCCTTCGTGTCCAGACGGCTGATCGGCCAGGTTCTTTGGCGCGGGCGGCGGATATTATTGCGGAGGAAGGCGGCAACGTTCTGGAGGTCCGCCATGAACGGTTGTTCTTCGACGTGCCGATTAAGGCGACCCAGATTGATTTCATTCTCTCGACTGAAGGTGCGGCCCATCTCGCCCGGATAGTAGCGGCGCTGCGACAGGACGGGATCGACGCTGAATCGATGAGCGCGCTGGCGCATCCGCCCACACAACCGGTTGCAAGCGGCGATCTGCCCTAATGCCAGGGATGATGTTGCGACTGTTCCTGTGAATTCCCACATGCCCTGAACAGCAAAACCGTTTAGGGTGCGGCCCCATGAAACATTGGATCAAATCGAGCGCATTGGCGCTGACAGCAGTCCTGACGCTCACTGCCGCTGGGCAAGCGCAAGCAAAATCGCGCGCCGTGCCGCAATCGAGCGCTGAGATACAGCTATCATTTTCCCCACTTGTGAAGCGCGTGGCACCCGCTGTCGTGAATATCTTCACACGAACAACGGTGCGCGAACGCCGGGCCTCTCCACTATTTGATGACCCATTCTTCCGCCGGTTTTTTGGGGACCGTTTTCCTGGCGGCGCGCAGGAGCGATCTGAATCTTCGCTCGGTTCCGGGGTTATCGTGTCTGGGGACGGGATGGTCGTCACCAACATGCACGTCATTGAAGGCGCGGATGAAATCCGTGTTGTTCTAAACGACAGGCGTGAATATGCGGCGGAGGTCGTGCAAGCGGATGAACGCTCTGATCTTGCCGTGCTGCGGATTGATCCGGAAGGGCAGAGCCTACCTGTCGCAGAGCTTGGTACGTCTGAGAAGATTGAAGTCGGTGACTTAGTGCTGGCGATCGGCAACCCGTTTGGCGTAGGTCAAACGGTGACCAGCGGTATCGTCTCTGCCCTTGCAAGGTCGCGACCGGGGCTGACGGATTTTGGCGTATTCATCCAAACGGACGCCGCGATTAATCCAGGTAATTCCGGTGGTGCGCTCGTCGACATGCAAGGCCGTGTGATTGGCGTGAATACGGCGATTTATTCTAGAAGCGGCGGAAGTATGGGCATTGGTTTCGCCATACCCTCCAGCCTTGTCCGGCGCATGGTTGAGGCAGCACGTACTGGTGGCCGCGTTGTCCGCCCATGGCTTGGCGCGCAAGGACAGGAAGTGACGGCGGATATCGCAGGCGCTATTGGGCTGTCACCGCCAAGCGGCGTGCTGCTTGATTCCGTTGATCCTGCAGGCCCACTCGGCCGTGCTGGCATACGCCAAGGCGATGTTGTGCTGGCCATTGATGGCCGGATGATCCGCGACCCGGTGGAGTTGCGATTCCGGATATCCACAAAGCAGATCGGCGATCAGTCAGAGATTGATTTGTGGCGGCGCGGTAAGCCCTTTAGCGCTTCCGTCCGTTTGGAAGCACCGCCTGAAACGGTGCCGCGTAATCAGGTGACGTTGAACACGGGCAGCCCGCTGGATGGCGTTGAAGTCGCCAACTTATCGCCTGCTGTCAAGGAGGAATACGGCCTGAACGTAGAGGGCGACGGCGTTGTTGTGCTTGACGTAAAAGGCCGCAGTTTTGCGCGCAGGCTCGGGCTTCGTCCCGGTGATGTGATTGTAGAGGTGAATGATGCGCCAGTTGAGTCCGTTCGCGACCTGCTGGAGATCGCAGGCAAGCGCCTTCGCCGCTGGCGCTTCGTTGTCCGTCGGGGCGATAAAATGCATGTGCTGAATGTGAGCTAGGGGCTGAATTCATGCCGCAACCTTCGCTCATCACTACGCAAAGAGGCACAGGCTAATGTCTAGCCTCTTCGAAGCCGCTGGTCTGGAGCAATCCACGTCGCGTCCGCTTGCGGATCGCCTGCGTCCGACCGTGCTAGGGGAAGTGGTGGGGCAGGAAGGCGTGCTTGGCCCGGAAGGTCCGCTCGCGCGGATGCTCGGTGAACGCCGCCTCGCCAGCCTCATCCTTTGGGGGCCGCCTGGGTGTGGCAAAACAACGATAGCGCGGCTGTTGGCAGGGGCGGTTGATCTTGAATTCATGTCCCTTTCCGCCGTTTTTTCTGGTGTGGCGGACCTACGAAAGGCTTTTGAAGCGGCGAAGCAACGTCGGCTGATGGGGCAAGGAACGCTGCTGTTCGTTGACGAAATCCACCGCTTTAATCGCGCCCAGCAGGATGGTTTCTTGCCCTATGTTGAAGACGGCACGGTGGTACTTGTCGGAGCCACGACAGAAAACCCGTCATTCGAACTGAATTCCGCACTGCTGTCCCGGTGTCAGGTGCTGGTCCTGTCGCGGCTAGATGATGCCGCACTTGAAACACTCATTGCCCGCGCTGAAGACGAAGCTGGCCATCCGCTGCCACTGAACGATGACGCCCGTGCGGCACTGAAAGCCATGGCTGATGGCGATGGCCGCTACCTTCTGAACTTGGTTGATGAACTTGTACGCCTGCCGCCAAAGCCGGTGCTGGACGCTGCGGGCCTCGCCGCTGTCGTGCAGAAGCGGGCGCCGATCTACGATAAGTCCCAAGAAGGACACTACAATCTTATTTCAGCGCTGCATAAATCCATGCGCGGGTCGGACCCTGACGCCGCATTGTATTGGTTCGCGCGGATGATTTCTGGCGGTGAAGACCCGCGTTACATTGCTCGCCGTGTCGCCCGGTTCGCGTCTGAGGATGTTGGTCTCGCTGATCCGCAGGCACTTCCCCTGGCGCTGAGCGCTTGGGAGCATTATGAACGCATCGGTTCGCCGGAAGGGGAGCTGGCGATTGCGGAAGCGATTGTCTATCTGGCCATCGCGCCCAAATCGAATGCCGTATACAAAGCCTACGGTCAGGCGATGCGGGCCGCCAAGGAAACCGGATCATTGACGCCGCCAGCTCATATTCTGAATGCTCCGACTAAGCTTATGAAAGACCTGGGCTATGGGGCTGGCTATGCCTATGACCATGACGCAGAGGAAGCGTTTTCCGGGCAGAACTACTTCCCGGACGGCATGCCCCGCGCCAAATATTATGCGCCTGTCGAACGCGGCTTCGAACGCGAGGCCGCAAAGCGCTTGGCTTACTTCGAACGCATACGTGCGCAACGGGCCGATCGGCGCGACTTTGACGATGATGAAGGAGCAGGCGAATGAAGGGCCTGCTTTTTGTCATGATAGGCGGCGGTGTCGGCGC
>CAJXVF010000259.1 GCA_913060845.1 uncultured Alphaproteobacteria bacterium
CACTTTGGCAAAATTAGCGCTATGTGGGCGGCAGCGTTTCTGATCCCGTTTACGATAGTTTTTGGCCCGGAAATTGCGATTTTTGAAGTCATCCACGTTCTGCTCTTAGAATACATTCCGTTCATCATCCTGCTGCTGTCCCTGTTTACCGTTGCGGGCGGGGTTCGGTTGCGCGGTCGGCTGGTTGGGTCGCCGATGCTGAATACCGGCATTCTGCTGCTTGGTACGTTCATGGCGAGCTGGATGGGGACCACAGGCGCTGCCATGTTGCTGATCCGCCCGCTCATGCGCGCAAATGAACGCCGGCGCTATCGTGTTCACACAATCGTATTTTTCATTTTCTTGGTCGCGAATATCGGTGGTTCATTGACCCCGCTTGGCGATCCGCCGCTCTTTCTCGGGTTCCTGAAAGGGGTGAGCTTCTTCTGGCCGACCACCCATATGTTCCTGCCAATGCTCATGCTTTCCGTGATCTTGTTGGCGCTCTATTTCGTGGTCGATACCGCGCTCTTGAAAAAAGAGGGTGGTCTTCCCGAAGCGCCTGCTGATGAGCAGCATGAGGCGCTTGGCCTTGATGGCAAGATCAACTTCCTACTGCTCGGCGGCGTCATTGCGGCTGTGTTGATGAGCGGCGTTTGGAAGCCAGGGGTCGAATTCCTGATCTACCATGTGCATTGGGAACTGCAGAATATCGCCCGTGATGTGTCACTGATATTCATCGCCTTCCTGTCCTGGAAGCTCACGCCGATGGTCAACCGGGAAGCCAACGGCTTCACTTGGTTCCCCATTATGGAGGTGGGCAAACTGTTCGTCGGCATCTTCCTGACGATCGTACCCGCGATTGCAATTCTGAAAGCAGGGACGGATGGGTCGCTTGCGGGCATCGTCTCACTGGTGACGTCGGATACTGGTGAGCCTGTGAACATCATGTATTTCTGGATGACAGGCATACTCTCCAGCTTCCTGGATAACGCGCCCACATACCTCGTGTTCTTCAACACAGCGGGTGGTAACGCGGAGGAACTGATGGGGCCAATGGCTGAAACGCTGTTGGCGATCTCTGCCGGTGCAGTGTTCATGGGGGCCAATACCTATATCGGCAACGCGCCGAATTTCATGGTGCGCGCCATTGCTGAAGAAGGCGGGGTGCGTATGCCTAGCTTCTTCGGCTATATGCTTTGGTCCGGGGTGATCCTGATACCGTGCTTCGGCTTGGTAACACTTGTGTTCTTCATGTAGCGGTGATCGCCAGAACCAAGTAAACAACGACCATGTTGCGGGGCGAATCTAGGGGGGCGCACCGTCATACGAAACAAGCCCGCCTGGGCTTATGGAGTTATGGTGCGCCTATTGAATAAGATGTCCGCACCACGTTCGTGGCGCGCTCCGGCCATTGCGCTTATTGGCGCAGTAACGCTGAGCTTTGCTGCTGGCGCTGCCGAAGCGCGGTGTAAATCACTGGAAGTTCTAGATGCTGAAAGTGTCTGCAACAGCGGTGAATGCCCGCCGGGTGAGTACATTTACAGCATCACGCTGCGCAACAAGGCGGCGAAGCGGCTCTATGTCGCTTACCGTTTTAAAGGTCCAGATGGCCGGTTAACCCGTGGTGGGCTCGATATAGCACCGGAAAGTGACATCAGACGCCCCATTGGTTTTGGGCGTGTGGCGATTACAGATGATGAGCCGGCTGCAACGCGGCAAGGCCGTTTTCGCCCAGCCAAATGCGGCTTCAATGAGCGGACCAAGTTTTCCTGGAGAAAGTAGGCCGCGGCACCGCCAAGCGAACTTAAGCGATCTTTGAGCCCGTCTTAAGCGGTCGCACTAAGGCGGCTGGAAGGCGTACCGTTACGGTCGTTCCACTGCCTTCCTTCGACGCAATCTTCAAATCGCCGCCATGCAATTCAACCAGGCTGTGGGCGATTGATAGCCCAAGCCCTGCGCCTTTGAGCGCCTGACTGCCGGATCGGCGTGCTTGGGTGAACGGTTCCATGACCTGTCCAACCATATCAGCTGGAATACCGTCGCCGGTATCCACGATCGTAACTTCCAGTCCAGTGCCTGTGGCAGTGGCTGTCAAAGCAACCTGGCCGCCTTGTGGCGTGAACTTGATGGCGTTGGTCAGAAGATTAATCAGCACCTGGAAGAAGCCGTGATGGTCAACATTGATCTCGATAGACGGTGCCATTGGGGCTGAAAGGCCGATGCCAGCCTTTTTTGCAATCGGCTGCATCATCCGGGCGGCTTCTGTCAGCACTTGCTGGAGGCTGCGCCACTCCGGGTCAATTGCATAACGCCCCGCAGTCAGCCGGGCGTGGCTCAACAGATGCTCGACCATCTCCAGCATATGATGGCCAGCGGTGGCGATGTCTTGCAGGTATTCGCCTTGCCGGGTGTTGATGGGGCCGAATGATTTAGCAAGCAGCACATCTGTGAAGCCCAACACAGCATTCAATGGCGTGCGCATTTCATGGCCAAGCTCACCAAGCGCCTGAATGGCGGTTTCGGCCCGGCTGAATGCGACAGTATCCGGTGGTTTCTGGGCACCCGGCGCTTGCTCTGCGTTCGGCATATCGTCCATAGGTGCCAAAATAACGAGAACCTGACCGTCACCGAAGGGTTTAGCCCGTGCAGCGAGCTTGGAGCCACCGCTACGGGCCCGGCCGACCATGCGCCATTGGTCGGCACCGTCACCTAAGTCCAGCTTGCCGAGACGGCCGAGCCGCCGGCCAATCAGATCATCTTGCTCCACGCCAAGCATTCTGGCAACAGCGCCATTGCAATCCTCGACGCGCCCCGCTTTGGTCAACACAATTGCGCCGAGCGAGAATGCTTGCCATGCCGCTTCGCGGGCATCCGCCACGCGCTTTGCGGCATGCAGTTTCTGGCGCGCCTGGGCTGCTGCAGCGATCTCACCGCCCGCGGGCGTTTGGATAATCATCTCATCGCCATTCGCGATGCGTTGCCTGGACAAGCGGAGCCATTCACCACTTGCGGACAGCGCCAATTCAGCACCGTCATCGGCATCATTGCGGAGATCGCGGGCAAGCAGCAGCGGACCGAAGCCATCGTGGCTCCGTTGCAGAATTTCTTCGAGTGTCAGGCTTTTCAATGCGGTGGATTCAGCGCCGTGGGCCTTTGCGAAGGCTGCATTGGCGGTGATCAGCCCACCTTCTTTGCCAAACAATGCGACCCCGTCTGAATGGCTCGCTAGGGCCAAGTTCAGTCGTTCGGATACCGCCGAGCGCTTGCGGGCGGGCTTCTGTTCTGCCTCTGCGCCAATCAGCATATCCGCCACGCAATCGCGGAGCAGTGCAATGCCCCCTGGCGCATCGGCATCCGCGGGCCTGATATGCGGTAAGGCGATGGCGAGCGCGCCGATTATTTTGTCGCCTTGATGCAATGGCGTTGCGAAAAGTGCGGCGCGGGCTCCGGCGTCCGTATCAATTGCTTCAGCGCGGGATGTGGGTTTGCCCGTCGTCAGGGCTTGCTTTGCGATGCGAAGCAGGCTGCGCCGCTCGGCCTTAGCAATGTTTAGGCCCATGGTTTCAGCAGAAGTTGAAGCAATCACGGCATGCTTGATCGCGAGCACGAGCGCTGCATGGCCATTGATCTGGGGTAGGGCGGCAGCAAGAACTGAACTAACGGCGACATCAGAATCTGCCAAATGCCGACTACGTGCCGCTGAACGCGCGATGGCGCTAGCGAAGGTGATGGGATCGAGTGTCTGTGCGCGCACTTTCGCCTTATCGCTCGGGACATGACCCGCAGCGACAGCTGCGACGCGCGTGCCTGCACGTCGGCTGCTTCGGCGGGTTTCTGGTCCCCGCATGCGCTGTTAGCCTCCTGCCAAAATGCGCGAAGTTAATACGCGGTCTTCACCCACTGAATAGCTTAACGCAAAGTTGGCCCAATAGGAAACAGTCTATTGCTGAGGAACTCGGCATAAAACCTTATGCGGCAAGGCTTACGCCCGTGCGAGTGGCTTGTATTTGATGCGATGTGGCTGGTCTGCATCTTTACCAAGACGGCGTTTTTTGTCCGCCTCATAGTCTTCATAATTGCCTTCAAACCACTCCACGTGGCTATCGCCTTCAAAGGCGAGGATGTGGGTGGCGATGCGATCCAGGAACCAGCGATCATGGCTGATGACCACGGCGCAGCCGGGGAAAGTTAGCAAGGCTTCTTCCAAGGCGCGCAGCGTATCAACGTCCAAATCATTCGTCGGCTCATCGAGCAGCAGAACATTCGCACCTGTTTTCAGCATCTTAGCCAAATGCACCCGGTTTCGCTCACCACCGGAAAGTTGGCCGACGCGCTTTTGTTGGTCGGCGCCTTTGAAGTTAAATGCGCCGACATAGGCGCGGCTTGGCGCTTGGCGCTTGCCGAGCTCAATGACATCCAGTCCGTCCGAGATTTCTTCCCACACGGTCTTCTCGGGGCTCAGCGCATCCCGGTTCTGATCGATATATCCAAGCCTCACCGTCTCGCCGATTTTCATCGTGCCGGCATCAGGTTCGTCGAGGCCGGTAATCATGCGGAAAAGTGTGGTTTTACCTGCACCATTCGGGCCAATCACGCCGACAATGCCACCGGGCGGCAGGCGGAAGGTCAAACCGTCCACAAGCAGCTTGTCGCCAAACGCTTTGGACACACCTTCAGCCTCAATGACATTCGCGCCCAACCGTTCACCGGCTGGAATAACGATCTGGGCTGTATCCAGGGACTCATTGCCCGCTTCTGCGACCAGTGTGTCATAGGCCTGGATACGGGCGCGATTCTTGGCCTGCCGGGCACGGGGGCTTTGACGGACCCATTCCAGTTCCTGCTGCAAGGTGCGCTGGCGGGCTTTCTCTTGGCGATCTTCTTGCTGCAGGCGCTTTTGCTTCTGCTCCAGCCAGCCGGTGTAATTGCCTTCGTAAGG
>CAJXVF010000260.1 GCA_913060845.1 uncultured Alphaproteobacteria bacterium
CAGGTCCGTCCATTCGGCGTCGGACGCGGCGGGGTCTGGCCGCTTCACATTCGCATCGCCGCCGTAAACGAATTCCGTCTCCGGACGCGGCCCGCAATGAGGGCAAGGAATGAGCATCATGGCTAATGCGCCTTTGCGTAGGGGCCAGCGCCTTTTTCGTCGATGACGGCGCTGCGGCCGAAGCGGTCTAGTGTGAAAGCGGCGTTCAGTTCGTGCGGTTCATCGTGGGCGATTGTATGAGCGAAGCACCAGCCAGAACCTGGGGTCGCCTTAAATCCGCCATAGCACCAGCCGCCATCCAAATAGAGGCCTTGCACGGGCGTTTTGCCAATGATCGGGCTGCCATCCATGGTCATATCCATAACGCCGGCCCATTGGCGCATCCATTTGAGGCGGCTGATATTCGGGAACATTTCGACAGCCGCTTCCGTCACTTCTTCAATATTGGGGATCGTGCCGCGCTGGCTATAGGAATTGTACCCATCCAGCCCCCCGCCAAGGAGCACCTCGCCCTTATCCGTCTGCGAAATATAGAAGTGCAGCGCGCCGGTTGAGACAACTACGTCGAGGAATGGCTTAACCGGCTCGGACACAAACGCCTGCAACAGATGGCTTTCTATCGGCAAACGGATATCCGCCATCGCCATCACATGCCCAGAATGCCCAGCCACCGCCACGCCCGCTTTTGGCGTTTCAATATAGCCGCGAGAAGTTTCAACACCCTGCAGCGCCCCATCAGGACCGCGCTTGAAGCCCGTGACTTCGCAGTTCTGCAAGATATCCACTCCGAGGCTATCTGCCCCTCGCGCATAGCCCCATGCCACGGCATCATGACGGGCGACGCCGCCACGTGGCTGGCTTACCGCACACATAATTGGCCAGCGCATAGAGCCATCGCGGCCAAGATTAATATCCGGGACACGGCGCTTTAGCTCATCAGCGGAAATGAATTCAGCGTCGATGCCATTCAAGCGCATGGCGTTGTAGCGCCGCATCGTCGCCTCGACCTCACCCGGTGTGTGGCAGGTGTTGATGACGCTCCGCTGGCTGAACATCACATTGAAGTTGAGGTCCGCCGACAGACCTTCCCAAAGCTTCAGCGAATGCTCATAGAAATGTGCATTCGGCTCCAGTAGGTAGTTTGAGCGCACGATCGTTGTATTACGGCCGGTATTGCCACCGCCGATCCATCCGCGTTCCAACACGGCGATGTTCTTCATACCGTGCAGTTTGGCGAGGTAATACGCGGTGGCGAGGCCGTGACCACCGCCGCCAATAATCACCGCATCATAACGCGCCTTAGGTTCTGGATGCCGGATCGCTGGCTGCCAGTTTTTATGCCCCGAAAGCGCATTCTTCGCGAGGCTGAGAAAGGAGTACTTACCGCCGCCCACCGGATCAGGCTTGCTTCACGGCGCCGGTAGCTTCAAGCCGCGCAACTTCCGCAGCATTAAAACCCCAAGCAACAAGTGTTTCGCGCGTATGCTGGCCGGGTGCGGTTGCGCCCATGGAGACAGATGTTGGCGTGCCGGTGAAGCGTGGCGCAGGTGCAGGCTGTTTGTAGCCGTCCAATTCAATGAAGCTCTCGCGGGCGACATTGTGCGGATGCTCCATGGCTTCTGACATGGTCAGCACGGCGCCGAAGCAGACGTCCGAGTCTTCCATCAGATCAACCCATTCCTGCCGGGTTTTGGTTTTGAAAACCTCTGCCAATTTGGCGCGGTTTTCTGGCCATTTATCCCGGTCGCCCTGGGGGTAGAGGTCATCGTCGCCAAGGCCCGTTTTCTCTTTCAGCAGCGCATAGAACTGCGGTTCGATGGAGCCAATGGAGATATGACGCTTATCACTGGTTTCGAACACACCATAATAATGTGCACCGCCATCCAAACGGTTATAGCCGCGTTGGTCTTCTTTCCAGAGGCCTGCAGCCAGTGCGCCATACATGCCCATCATCAGTGAGGCCGAACCTTCGACCATGGAGGTATCAACCACCTGGCCTTTGCCCGTGGTCTTGGCCGAGATGTAGGCCGCCAGAACGCCCATCGCCAGATAGAGCGAGCCACCGCCAAAATCGCCAACAAGGTTAAGCGGCGGTGTTGGTGGGCCATCAACGGGACCGATGCAGGAGAGCGCACCCGACAAGGAGATATAATTGATGTCATGGCCGGCGGTGTGGGAAACCGGGCCGGTCTGGCCCCAGCCCGTCATCCGCCCAACAACAAGTGCGGGGTTCCGCGCCATCAGCACATCTGGGCCAAGGCCAAGGCGTTCCAGCACGCCGGGGCGGAAGCCTTCAATGACGATGTCAGCGGATTCGCACATTTTCAGCGCGGTCTCAACGCCTTCCGGGTTTTTAAGATCCAGGGCGATGTTCGGGCGCCCGCGCGTCAGGTTATTGAACATGTCCGGGACAGCGCCCGGTTTGCCAACGTTCCCGGCCCGGTCCACGCGCACAACGCTCGCACCCATGTCCGCCAACAGCATGCAGCTGTGCGGTCCCGGCCCAATGCCAGCGAATTCAACGATCTTAACACCTTCAAGCGGACCCATGGCGCGCAATGCTCCCTAGCGGATAATGGTTTCAGCGGGCAGGATAGCCATGCTTCGCTCCGATTGGAAATGCCTTCATGGAACAAAATACGCAACCCTTCGCTGGCATGCGCGTGATTGACTTCACCCGTGTCGTTTCTGGCCCCTATGCAACATCGCAATTGGCGATGTTGGGGGCCGATGTCATCAAGATCGAAAGCCCCGGCCCCGGCGACGAAGCGCGCCAGATGACAACGGATTCAGACATGGCAGCGGCAAACATGGCGCCGATGTACATGGCCTGCGGCATGAATAAGCGCTCAGTCGCACTCAATCTGAAAAATCCAGCCGCCCATGCGGTCGCGGTCAAATTGATCGAAACGGCAGATATCGTTGTTGAAAATTTCCGGCCCGGTGTGATTGACCGGCTAGGTCTTGGATATGAGACCATGCGGCAGGCCAATCCGCGCCTGGTCTGGTGCGCAATATCTGGGTTTGGGCAAACGGGCCCTCGCAGCAGTGCCGCCGCCTATGACGCGCGCCTGCAAGGCATGTCAGGCCTGATGTCGATCACCGGCCACCCAGAAAGCGGCCCAACACGGGCAGGCTTTGCAGTTGTTGACGCAGCGACAGGCATGGCGGCAGCGTTTGGCATCGCCAGCGCGCTCGTGCAACGCAGCCAAACGGGCCAAGGCCAATATATCGACGTGGCGATGCTGGACACGATCCTATCCGCCATGGCGCCATCCGTGGCGGAATGGACAGTTGGAGGCACGGTTCCCGGCCTCTCCGGCAACCAAGGCACATCGGGCCGGCCAACGGCAAACCTGTTCCGTTGCCGGGGTGGGTATTTGATGCTGGCAGCGAATAATGAGCGGCAGTATCAGGCGCTGGCGAACACAATCGGCGCACACGCCATGCTGACAGACCCGCGCTTCAAAGATTGGGATACCCGGCGCGCAAACGCCGAAGACCTCCGCGTTGTCATCGAAGCCGCATTGGCCTCTGCAGATGGCGAGGCCTGGGAAAGCAAGCTAGACCCAGCAGGCGTCCCCGTCTCCCGCGTCCGCGATATGCAAAGCATTGCAGCGGACCCACAGGTGGCCCATCGGGCGCTGTTGCATGCATTCGGGGCGGATGACGGCGGCATTGGCAAAGCTTACAGCCTGGTCGGCGCACCATTCCAATTCGCATCTGGCGGTCCTGCGATCACGGCCCGCCCGCCCAAAGTTGGCGAGCACACAGAATCCGTCCTCCGCGACCTAGGTTTAGATGATGGGGAGATTGCTGCGGCGACCGCGTAGTTCCATCACTCCAGCAATAAGGCATTCACTTCATCAGCTGCCTCATAAGCTGCCCAATGGCCAGCGCCGGGGATGATGGTGAAGCTTTCGCAATTCGGCAGTGCAGCGAAGAGTGCTTGGCGCTCCGGCAGGAAGGATCCGGCAGTGGCGTCTTTCTCTCCCCAAATCCCGCGCACGGGGATGGTCAGCGCTTTAAGCGCATGAGCTAGGCTGTTGCCCCGCGGAATAGCGCCGCTGCGTGAACGGGCGCGACGGGTGTTCTGTTGCTGGAGGTCCAGCGCCATATCGTCGATGCGGCTATGGTCACCGAACATAATCACGCCGAGATTCTGGCGATGCACCGCACGAATTTCATCTGCCGTCATATCCCGGTTTGGCCTAGCCATCTCACCCCGTTCAGCCAGCGGCAAACCAAGCGCGTTGGAGCCGATGATAGTGAAGCGGTCAATCCGATGCTCCAAAATAAGTGCGGCCTGCCCACCAACGATGCCGCCGAACGAGAAGCCCACAAGCTGGAACCACTTCGCTGGCGGCAATGCCTGATCAATCGCCTCAGCCATGATCGCACCCATGGATTCCGCAGAAATCGGTTCCGGCGGCTGGTCGCTCTCCCCCATGCCCGGCAGATCAAGCGCCATAACGTGGAAGCGCTCCGACAAGGGGCCGATATTGCGCACCCAATGGGACCACGCGCCGAAGCTGCCATGGCTCAACACAATTGCGGGCGCGGCGGGGTCGCCCCATAGGCGGCAGATGGTGCGGCCATGGGCGTGGGACGTTTCGATCCGCGTGGAAGCGGCATCCAGATCAGACAATAAGCTCATGGTTAAAGCTTAAACGAGCCAGCGCCAGAACGGAATCCGGCAATATCTGCAGGCTGGGGCGGCAATAAGCGCCCGAAATGGCTCTCTGCCCGGCAAAATGTGCAGGCAAGAATTGCCGTGTAGGCATAATTGATCATTAACGCTGGAGCAGGAACTGGCGGAATTCCGAGACTTAGAGCGGATTTGGATTTGATTGAATCGTTTGGGATTCCCTTGGTAGGGA
>CAJXVF010000261.1 GCA_913060845.1 uncultured Alphaproteobacteria bacterium
ACGAGATGTAGAGAGGTCTCGTGGGCTCGGAGATGTGTATAAGAGACAGCTTGGGCAACAATGGCCTCGCTTTGAGCGTAATAGGCCGTGCGGATCGCCTCTTCATCCGAAAAATTCTGAATAGCGGACGGGGCGTTCACAATGGCGAAGCCTTCAGCATCCAAAGTCTGCTGGCCATCAGTTTCCCGCAGGTCATGCACCTGCATCTGGATCGGCGCATAGGTCGCGTTAGTTTCCAATTGGCCAGGAGCTAGAGCGTCCATACGACGATAGGGGTTTTCGCCAGATGGGATCGGCTCAATATAGTTGAACGCAGCCTCAATAACGGTGCTTGCGGCGGATTGCTGGTGCGAAAATGCGGTGTCCGGCATGGTTCAATTCTCCTTCAGCAAAAATCTGTGCGCTTATCTTGGATATCAATATGGCCAAGTAAAGCCGGGTTGATAATACAGCCCAGTGCGAAAGTCGCTTTGCGCCTGACGCATAGATGACCGGATATTCAATCTATTATTGCGCACTTACACGCCAGAACTGGCACACCAGAATTGGCACATATGGCGAAATATATCCGGGTGATCTGCTTCGATGGCATCCCACCGCCTGAGATCAGCCATGGCGGGATCATCGGGGAAGCGCTGGCGGTAGAGCGATGCGGCATCGGAATGCGTGAGTTCCAACCCTAAAACGCGGAGCCCAAGCACGTCTGTCATATCAGCCAGTTCTGCTGGAGAGAGCTCATGCTCTTCGGCGTGAAACAGGAAATCGCGCGCACCACTGGCAGCATAGAAGTCAAGCTCATCAGCGGCCTTCCGCGCATCACTTCCATCCGGCTCTGCCATGGCAAAGGCGCGAGCAGCGCGAAGATCAGCATCCGATTGGCCGTGGAATCCGGCATCCCGAAGGGCAGCTCGCGCGGCTTCGATCCGGCTCCGCCCGCGCTTGCTGTAAAACCCAACCCGCATAGACCCACCCGGCTTCAACAATCCCGTGAGGATGCGCCAGCCTGCCAGCGGGTCTGCCAGATGATGCAAAACCCCAACACTCTCAATATGGTCGAACCGCTGTTCCCAGTCTCCCAATTGCATAATGTCCGCTTCAGCGAAGGTCATGCCTGGGCGGTTTTTCAGCATCCTCGCCGCATAGCCAAGTGACGTGCGCGAAAGGTCGACAGCTTGGATGCGCGCGCCCTGAAACCGTGTGGAGACATCGGCTGCATGTTTGCCGGTACCGCATCCGGCGATCAGAACGTCCAACCGCCGGGCAGGCCAGTCTGGTAGGTCCGTATGAGGAAAAAGGCCAGCGGCAATCTCACGAATTGGCAGCGGTTTGCGGCGAATAGCCATCGACCAGCGGGGATAAGGATGTGCTTCATACTGCGCTTTTACGGCAGCAGAAGCACCCTCTGTCGCGACTGTCCCACCGACGCGCTCTAATTTCGCCGCAAGGCGGCGCTCTTCGCCAGGTTCCTGGATCAACAAGCGCGCCGCGTCCCGCCAAGGCCCCTTCACCTCAATATCGGCAAGGCCAGAGACGTCCGCCAACGGCCGGTAAAGCGCATAGACGATATGCACATAGCCAAACGGCAACTCCGGCAAGCGTGGAGCCAATATCTCAAGTGCTTGGGTTTCGCTATCAGCCTCCGCCCACATCCATCCATTCAACTGCGCCTGCACCGCCATGGCCTGGGCAAAACGCACCGCCTCGGCTTCTGGTGCAAAACCTTCCGCCGCCAATTGTAGAAGCTGACGGCGCGCAGCGATCAACATGGCTTCAAGCTTTGGGCTCGGCAGCATGGTGCGTTCGAGCAGCGCTAGCAGTAGCAGGTCCCGCGCCATAGCAGCGCCAATGGCAGGCGCATCAGCCGACAGAACGTCATGTGTCGCGAGCAAAAGCGAAATCGCCGCAGGTGTAAGCGGCTGCGGATCAATCCAAGACGCATGTAGAGCGTGTACGACAGCACGCGCCACGGCTGGGCTGGCTTCCTCAAACCGCATATCGGCCAATAGACGGGAGAGTGGGGGATAAAGTTCCGGCGCGTCTGGCTTATCCAACACCCCTTGCAAGAGCGCTGAAAGGGCCGCGTCGCCATCGCCAACACGCTCCGCCGCTGCCGCCCGCGACAACACATCCCGCACCTTGGCGGAACTGCCTGCTGCTTTTCGAGATTGACCTTTGGCCATGGTATGGTCCTTCTACGCCATCGGCGAATTCTATATCTGGCAAATCGATAGCACGGGCAGGCGATGACCTACGATCAAATTGCGAGCGTGAGCGTGCTGGGTTTAGCCCTGGTGTTGTTTGCCTGGGGGAAACTTCGCTACGACATCGTGGCGCTGTCCGCATTGCTAGCGGGCATTATCCTTGGCGTTGTACCCGGCGGGCAAGCGTTTGTCGGGTTCGGCCATCCGGCCGTTATCACCGTCGCTGCCGTGCTGATTTTAAGCCGGGGCCTTGGCGAATCAGGTGCGACGCAAATTATCGCGGACGCCTTGGCGCCCTTGTTCAAAAGCCGCTTCGCCCATATCGCTGGGCTTTCAAGCGTCGCCGCAGCCCTGTCCGGGTTCATGAATAATGTGGGCGCGCTGGCGTTGTTGATGCCAGTCGCGGTGCAATCAGCGGCGGATGCCAAACGATCGCCCAGCCTGCTGCTGATGCCATTGGCCTATGGCTCAATCCTCGGTGGATTACTGACACTCATCGGCACACCGCCGAATATTATTGTCGCCACATACCGGGATCAGGCGCTTGGCGAGCCGTTTTATATGTTTGATTTCATGCCGGTGGGCTTCGTCGTCGCCGTTGCTGGCCTGTTGTTTGTCGCACTGATCGGCTGGCGGTTGATCCCAATCCGCAGGCCCGTTAGCGGCGACGCAGCGTCCGCCTATGGCATGGAAGATTATCTGGCCGAAGTGCGCGTCGGTGAAGGGTCCCAGGCGATTGGGCTGACCGTGCGCAAGCTCGATCCGCTGATCGGTGATTTCGATGTGAAGGTTGTTGGATTGATTCGGGGCGACCGCGTCTTTCCAGCCGCCCCCCGGTTCGCGCGCCTGGAGCAAGACGACATCTTGCTGATTGAGGCAGCGCCCGGCGGATTGCAAGACGTGGTGGCTGCACTCGGCGTCGAGCTGATTGACCCAACCGCACCGCGCACCAGCCTGCTGTATTCTGAAGATGTTGAATTGGTGGAGGCTGTGGTCGCTGAAGACTCCCGTCTTGCCAATCGAACGGTTATGGCGGCGCGCTTACAGCGGCGCTACGGCGTCAACCTACTGGCAGTGTCCCGCCAGGGCCAACCGCACAGGGGCAGGCTGCGGAACTTCCGCTTTGCTGCTGGTGACGTATTGTTGCTGCAGGGTGAAGGTGAACGCCTGACGGACGTGATCTCGGAGCTTGGGTGCATGCCGTTGGCGGCGCGCGGCCTGAAAAGCTTTGGCGGCAAGCGCCGTGGGCCAATTTTAGCGGTCGGCTTCTTCGCAGGCGCGATTGCGCTCGCGGCTCTTGGTGTGCTGCCAATCGCTGTAGCACTGACCGGTGCGGCGCTCGCCATGGTGTTCACAGGCATCCTGCATGCCCGCCAGCTCTACGAGAGCGTGAACTGGTCAATCCTGGTACTATTGGGCGCGCTCATTCCGCTGGGCAGTGCTTTGGAAGCATCGGGTGCGACTGCACTTGCGGCCAACGCTATCGCTGAATTCGCCGTTGATTTGCCGCCCTGGGCTGTGCTGACGCTCATCCTGGTCGTCACCATGACGGTGTCGGACATTCTGAACAACGCCGCGACAGCCGTAGTGATGGCACCGCTGGCAGCCAATGTCGCCTCCGCCCTTGGGAACAATCCGGACCCCTACTTGATGGCGGTGGCCGTGGGTGCATCCTGCGCCTTCCTCACGCCAATTGGGCATCAGAACAACACGCTAGTGATGGGGCCAGGCGGGTATCGCTTTGGCGATTATTGGCGAATGGGGCTGCCGCTGGAAGTGATTATCGTCATCGTCGCCATTCCCGCGATCATGTTCTTCTGGCCGCTATAACGCCTGCCAGCCGGTCCATCGCAACGTCCATTTCCTCAGGTGAGAACGCGCAGAACCCAAGCAGCAGCCCACGCTCCCCACCTTCACCTGCGCTAAAGCCAGAAAGCGGCAGACACCCGACCCCAGCCGCAGACGCATCCGCCCCCAGCGCTACATCATCCGAGACGCCTGGAAGCGTCACGGCGATCTGCATTCCAGCCTGATGATCCGTGAATGTAGCAGCAGACCCCAATTTTTCTTCGACTAGGCGGAGAAATACGGCCCGCCGCTCGCCATAAATCCGCCGGGTCCGCCGGATATGACGATAGAAATCACCGTCCTCGATGAACGTGCCTAGGGTGCGCTGTGCGGCGATGGAGGCTTTAACGCCGAAGCGCCGCAAGGTCTCCGAAAAGCGCTCAGTTAATGGCTCTGGAATTACGAGATATCCAAGCCGCAGCGCATCTGAAAATACTTTGGAAAAGCTGCCGATATAGAGGCTACGCCCCGCCTTATCGAGGCTGGCGAGCGCGGGGATTGGGCGGCCTGCATAGCGGTACTCACTGTCATAATCATCCTCGATGATCCAGCTCTGGTTGGCATCTGCCCAATTCAAGAAGGCGATCCGTTGGGCGGTTGGCATCGCGCCGCCAAGCGGGAATTGGCAGGAGGGAGTGAGCATGGCGATCCGCGCTGGCACATCAGGCAACGCAGCGCCATCCGTGCCAACGGGCACCCAAACTGAGTTCAAACCAAGGCTTTCGACAAAGCGGCGGATCGGCAAATATCCGGGATCTTCCAAAGCCACCACATCGCCGGGGGTGCCGAGCGCACGAATGCAAATTTCAAGGGCGTCGCCAGATCCTGCAG
>CAJXVF010000262.1 GCA_913060845.1 uncultured Alphaproteobacteria bacterium
TGGCGGGGCGGCTGAGGCTGAACTCCGCCAAGCGGGCGTTGATGGTTTCATTGCGATGGGAGCGGATGTGCTGGCAGCCATGCAATCCGCCCATCAAGCGATTGGAGTATAGGCACGTGAGCGCAATTCCAGATTTCTCGAAGCTTAGCCTGGACGCCAGCACTATAGGCGCTCCGCCAGCGAACGACGCTGAGCCGTGGCTGACGCCAGAAGGCATTTCCGTCTCGCCCAAATACGGCCCAGACGACGTGGTTGGCCTGGATTTCATGGGCGGCATGCCAGGCGTGGCGCCCTATCTGCGCGGGCCATACCCGACGATGTATGTGCAGCGTCCCTGGACTGTCCGCCAATATGCCGGGTTCTCTACCGCTGAAGAATCAAACGCGTTCTACCGCCGCAATCTGGCGGCGGGGCAAAAAGGTCTCTCCATCGCCTTCGATCTGGCGACGCACCGGGGCTATGACTCAGACCATCCGCGCGTATCTGGCGATGTTGGTATGGCGGGTGTGGCCATCGACAGCATTGCGGATATGGAAATCCTGTTCGACGGTATTCCGCTCGATGAAATGACGGTCTCTATGACCATGAATGGCGCCGTTCTGCCGATCATGGCGCTCTATATCGTCGCCGGAGAAGAGCAGGGTGTCCCAACGGAAAAGCTTGCTGGGACCATTCAGAATGACATTCTGAAAGAATTCATGGTCCGTAACACCTATATTTATCCGCCGACGCAATCGATGCGGATTATCTCTGACATCTTCGCCTATACCAGCCAGAAGATGCCGCGCTTCAACTCCATCTCAATCTCCGGCTATCACATGCAGGAAGCTGGGGCGACGGCGGATTTGGAGCTTGGTTACACGCTGGCGGATGGCATTGAGTATGTCCGCGCTGGCAAGGCTGCCGGCATGTCCGTAGATGCCTTCGCACCGCGCCTATCGTTCTTCTGGGCGATCGGCATGAACTTCTTCATGGAAGTCGCGAAAATGCGCGCCGCTCGCTTGCTTTGGGCGAAGATGATGCAGGCAGAAGGTGCGGAGAACCCGAAGAGCTTGGCGCTTCGTACCCATTGCCAAACCAGCGGGTGGAGCCTTGCGGCGCAGGACGTCTACAACAACGTCGTCCGCACATGCGTCGAAGCGATGGCCGCAACCCAGGGTCATACCCAATCCCTCCATACCAATGCGCTGGATGAAGCGCTGGCGCTGCCAACAGATTTCTCCGCCCGTATTGCCCGCAACACGCAATTGGTGCTGCAGCAGGAAAGCGGCACGACCCGGGTGATCGACCCATGGGGCGGCAGCTATTATGTCGAACGGCTGACGGCTGAAGTCGCCAAAAAGGCCTGGGAACACATCCAGGAAATTGAAGGCATGGGCGGCATGGCGAAGGCCATTGAAGCCGGATTGCCGAAGCTGCGGATTGAGGAAGCCGCAGCGCGTACCCAGGCGCGGATTGATGCTGGTCGCCAAACCATCGTTGGTGTCAACAAATATAAACCGACGCATGAAGAACAAATTGACGTTCTAAAGATCGACAATGCCAAAGTCCGTGCGGCGCAGATCGCGCGGCTGGAGCATGTCCGCAATAACCGCGATGGCGACGCCGTGCAGGCCGCAATGGATGCTCTGACAGAAGCAGCCGAAACAGGGTCTGGCAATCTGCTGGAACTCGCCGTGGACGCTGCTCGCAAGCGCGCCACCGTTGGCGAAATCTCCTATGCGCTGGAGAAAGTCTATGGGCGGCATGTGGCGGAGGTGAAGGCTGTGTCTGGCGTATATGCAGGCGAGGTTGGCAACGATGTGGCGTTGATTACGGACGTACGTGAAAAGGCGGATGCCTTTGCAGAGGTTGATGGTCGTCGCCCGCGTATTCTAATCTGCAAGATGGGCCAGGATGGGCATGACCGTGGCCAGAAAGTCATCGCGACAGCGTTTGCTGATTTAGGCTTTGATGTTGATATCGGGCCACTGTTCCAGACACCAGAAGAAGCCGCACGCCAAGCGGTTGAGAATGACGTGCATATCGTCGGTGCATCCTCACTGGCGGCGGGCCATTTGACCTTGGCACCGGCACTCATCGAAGCGCTGAAAGAGCAGGGCCGGGAGGATATTCTGGTCGTCATTGGCGGCGTGATCCCGCCGCAGGATTTTGAGGAGCTACGCGACGCAGGCGTTGCCGCAATCTTCCCGCCCGGCACCGTCATCGCTGAGGCCGCAATGGGCTTGCTCGACAAGCTGAACCAAGACTTGGGCTACGTTTGATGGCTATCCGCACCGCACTCTGTGATCTGCTGGGCATTGAGCATCCCATCTTGCTTGCGGGCATGGGCGTATGGGGCATGGCGACGCCGCCTGCACTCGTGGCGGCTGTATCGGAAGCGGGCGGGCTTGGCGTTCTCGGGTGCTCTGGCTTGAGCCCAGAAGAAATCCGCCGCCGCATTAAGGCCGTGCGGGCGTTGACGGATAAACCCTTCGGCGTTGACCTACTGCTGCCTGCCACCTTGGCGCCCGCCGCCACGACCCGCAGCGGCGTTCGCGCTGAACTGGATGAAAAATTCCCGGAGCATGTGGCGTTCTATCGAAATCTGTTGACCCGCTTTGAACTCGCCGAAGCGCCGGTCCAGGACGATATCGTTATCTCCTCCGAATTCATCGAAGCGCAGATCGCCGTCACTCTGGAAGAACATGTTCCCGTATTCGCCGCTGGCCTGGGTGATCCAGGCCGTGTGACCGGACGAGCTAAGGCGCAAGGCATGGTGACGCTCGGCCTCGCTGGCTCGCCGCGCAATGCTGCCCGGCAGGTCGAAGCAGGCGTAGATGCCGTTGTCGCGCAGGGTACAGAGGCAGGCGGACATACCGGCCGCGTCGCCAATTTCGCCCTGATTCCGCAAGTAGTTGATGCCGTCGGCACCACGCCAGTAATCGCTGCAGGCGGTATTTCGGATGGTCGCGGGATCGCAGCATCAATGGCGCTCGGCGCATCTGGCGCATGGCTCGGCTCGCTCTTCCTGACGGCAGATGAAAGCGACATGCCCGGCGCTTGCAAGGATGAACTCATCGCATCCCGCTCCACCGATATGGACGTGACCCGCGCTTGGACAGGAAAAACACTCCGCGCCCGCAAAAACGAAGTCTC
This sequence comes from uncultured Alphaproteobacteria bacterium, assembly GCA_913060845.1. Classification (GTDB taxonomy): domain Bacteria; phylum Pseudomonadota; class Alphaproteobacteria; order Bin95; family Bin95; genus VMCJ01. The sequence goes on from CAJXVF010000262.1 coordinate 3,139, forward strand.
CGCCGCTTGGGCCGAATCCGGCCTCGACCCACTGCCCACCCCACATCAACGCGTCCTGATGGAAGATTTCCTTGAAGCGGTTAAATCCGCCAAACGCTGGGACCTCTTCATGAACGCAGCGGGCCAGGGCATCGGCATGGTTTCCAAACGCAAATCTGCAGCAGAGATCATGACTGACCTGATCGAAGGCACGGAGCGGGCGATGGATGAATTGGCGGCGCGGACTGGGCGATAGACTGCGCAATCGGCCCGGTATTTTCTGATAACTATAGGCAGTCATTGGTGTAGTTTTGCTGCGGGCTCGGTATTGAAATAAAATTATCTTGCGAAATTATATTTCGTGTACTTTTCTCGTTGACCACCATTCAAGACCTCCATATACACCGCCCTCCCAACGCGGATCGCTGCTTCTCATGGTTGAAGTTTTGATGCTTAGCTGGCGCAGGTTTGCTCTGCAATCGCTGTGTATCAAAAGGAGAATAAAATGGTTGGAATGTTGGATGCGCTCATAGCGCATTAGCAACGGATCGACTGGAGCACCCGGAAGGGGCTCTAGTATCCAGGTATAGCTCAGAGGGTAGAGCATCAGATTTGTAATCTGACGGGCGGAGGTTCAAGTCCTCCTACCAATCGCCTTTCACGCGATTAGTCGTATTGAAAATACGACACCACGAATGAAGGTCCTAGGGGCTGGCGTTCAGACGGCTATTTATAAAGTCCTAGGCGGTTTTCTGGCGCCTAGTATCAGCCTGATGATTGCTCTCGCAACCTGCCTGCAGACAAAGACGAATGCGCTGTGCATCCAAACCTTGGGCATTTGCCCGATGTTCCGCTGCATCGCCCTGAAGTCCGCTTTCTGCAGGCCGTCGCAAGGTGCAAGCGCCGGTCCCCGGATCATCTTGGGCTGGAATTATCAACGAAATTTGCCGTGGCTGTGAGGCCGTCGGCACTAAGAATTCTTGCATGACGCAGGAATGAGCGCGCTCTGCGTAAGCAGAAGTGCACAACCTAAAGGAGGTTTCGCCAACGCGAGACGAGAGAAGGAGAAGTGTGATGATGTCAACGACTGTATGGAATTCTTTGGGGCTTGCAGCACGAGAGACTGTGCTGACAAACCAGCGGCTGCTTGTTCTGAACAAGGGCCGGATCGTGGGGCTGTTCGGCCCTGGTGCGCACCGGTTGCCGACTGGTGCCAAGGTCGAGCTTGAACGGCACAACATCACAGACCCGCTCTTTGTCTCTGACTATGAGAGGGTCCTGATGCAGCAGCGCCCAGATCTCGCGGCTGAACATCTGACCGTGGTTCAGGCAGAGCCTGGAGAGGTTGTTCTAGCGTTCCGGGACGGCGCCTTGGCTGAGGCGTCCCTGAATCCTGAGCATCGAGCGGTTTTGTGGAGCGATGCTGGGCCATGGCAGATCATGCGCGTCCCTCTCACGGAGACGCGTATGGCACCGAAGTCTGTGCACACGGCGCTGGCCACCAAAACAGGTAGTTTGGTGGCTTCGGTGATTGATATCCCGCATGGCTCTGTCGGGTTGCTGTCAATCAGCGCGGCATACAAGGGCGTGCTGCAATCTGGCCGACACTTCTTCTGGGATACAGGAGAACCGATTGTCGCCATGAAGTTGACATGCGGTGGCAGTCCCGGGACGTGACGGGGCAGGAGGTGCTGACGAAGGATCGTGTGACGATCCGGGTCAATATCGCTGCTGACATGCGCGTCACGGAC
>CAJXVF010000263.1 GCA_913060845.1 uncultured Alphaproteobacteria bacterium
CTATTCGTCGGCAGCGTCAGATGTGTATAAGAGACAGTTTTTAGACTTCACACTTGCACTCTTCGCCCGCTTAGCAATCGCTGGCCGTGAGCCGGAAGATTATTTGCGACAGTAGACGCAAATACCCCCTGGCGCTGGCTTCTTCAGTTGCTAGGGGCAATTTAAAGGCATAACGAGCGAATCAGCATTTCGCATCTATCTGCATGGATATGAGTTTCAGCAATAGTGTCTTCGATCATTTGCTCAGTTGGCTTAGAGCGAATGGCTTTGTATTTTCTATATTCTTTAAGGTAAGCCGCAGTAGGACCTTGGCCTCGTGCTGCAATCATCTGATCCGCGATGGCCCGTGCAGCCGCTTTCTCGCCTATGTAGGCGTGCATGAGGAGGCGGTATAGATAGGCGGCTGGTGGAGCATGCTCCATTCGATGTCGGATGAGGCTCTTCGGGTCTGCAATCACCGTTTCGCGCACTGGTTCGATGCCGCACATCCATGCGCGCCTCGAAAGATTGGCGCAGCCCTCTATGCCGGGCGACGTTAACCAGCATCGGTCTGGCATTCCCCAAAATTGCATGATGTCTGCTGGCGGCGGTGGCGGCTCTCGCGGGGAAATACGATCCAGCAATGGGCCAAAAATGCCAGTCCGCGGCGGTGGCGACGGCGTTTCAAATTCCGGAACCATGCCAGGCAAAGAGCCAAACTCAAGATGATAAGGGCGCGGGTTACGCCTGATAGCGCTGTCCTCTTTATGGTCCAGGTGGTCGTCATAAAACCGCTGCAGGCCATTATCGAAAACACCGTAGACATCAAAAAAGGCGTCATCGTTTAGCAGCGTGAAATGCACCCATTCCGAATAATCACCGGTTTCTTTCGTATAGATCCGCTTAGTATTTTTCTGAAAGCCCAACTCCAACACCCGCGCTGCAATGCCCTCACGGATTGCGATATATGCTGGTGCCTCAGTGGCTGGTCGCCCCATGTTTGCGGTCCCTTATCGACGCCAGCGTCGTTATTTTGGCATCAGATAAATCTCTCACGGCGCTGCACCTAATAGACGCCGCCACAAGGGCAACCTGCGCCGATACGCTGACAGTTTGACCAAATACCCGGCGTGGCGGGCGTAGTATAGAGAGGCCCGCCAGTCACCCCGCTAAGCTCTTTCCTCAGCAGCGCCGCCATTAATATCAGATAAGCGACGCCCAATGGTTGTCAAGCAAAGACCACTCGCAAGCATTCACCTTCAATCATGATTGCCCGGTCCGCGTGGCAGCGGCTGGAGGTTACAACTGGTCGCGCTTGCATGGAGCCGCGCTTGGTCTAACGTTCGCGCTCGCAATTGATGGAGACGCCTGTCGCAAGTCGGCGGACTGAAAAGGGGAAATTTACGTGGGCAAGAAGCGGATTATGGTGCAGATGCCGATTTCGGCGGGCATTCAATCGGTGTTGGCGGGGCGGGATGATGTGGAGGCGGTGCGGTATACCGAGCTGTCCGAAGACAACATCATGCAGCATGTCGGCGAATATGATGCGGCGATCATGGGCGTGGCCCCCTTCACGGAACGCATCGCGGCTATGGCGGATAAAATGCAAATCGTCTCCCGCCACGGCGTTGGCTATGACGCCATTGATATTCTCGCATTGACCAAGCGCGGCATTCCGCTGACGGTTGTTGGCATCGCTAATTCCGTGACTGTGGCTGAACATGCCCTGTTCTTCATGCTGGCCCTGGCAAAACGCGCCGTGCAGTACGACCGGGAAGTCCGCAAGGGCAACTGGAACATCCGCTTTGATGCGCCAGCCTATGACCTGGCCGGTAAGAAGGTGATGATCCTGGGATATGGCCGCATCGGTCGCCGCCTTGTGCCTATGGTGAAAGCCATGGGCATGGATGTGCATGTGCATGATCCTTATGTGATCCAAGATGCGCTTGTGACAGCGGGTGTCACGCCGGTCGAGGATTGGCGCCAAGCGCTGCCGGAGATGGATTTCCTCTCCGTCAACTGCCCCAAGAACGAAGAAACCAACGGCATGATTGGCGCGGCGGAACTGGCCTCCATGAAGCCGACGGCTTATGTAGTGAACACAGCGCGCGGCAATATCGTTGACGAAAAGGCGCTGTATACCGCGCTCAAAAACAACGTAATCGCCGGTGCCGGGATTGATCCGTTCGTGGTTGAGCCCGCAACGCCGGATGAACCGCTGTTCCAGCTCGATAATATCCTCGTATCCCCGCATTCAGCGGGCGTTACGGAAGAAAGCATGTTCCGCATGGGTGCGGTTGCAGCCCAAAACGTGCTGGACTGCTTCGATGGCAAATTGAACCCGGATAACGTGATTAATAAGGAAGTCCTGAAATGAGAGCCAATATTGTAAAGCAGCGCTGGCAAGCTGGCGAAGCCTGTGTGAACGGCTGGTGCGCGATCCCAAGCAGCTTTGCTGCCGAACTGATGGCCCATTCTGGCTGGGACAGCATCACCATCGATCTGCAACACGGCATGGCTGACTACCATACCGCCGTCACCATGCTGCAAGCCATCTCCACGACGGACCTGCCTCCATTGGCCCGTGTGCCTTGGCTGGAGCCAGGCATCATCCAGCGCATGCTGGACGCCGGATCCATGGGCATCATCTGCCCGATGATTAATTCAGCCGAGGAAGCTGAGAAATTCGTTGGGGCCTGCAAATATACGCCGCTTGGCTATCGTTCTAGCGGCCCCGTCCGCGCAGCCATCTATGCCGGCGCAGACTATATCGCCAACGCTAATGACGAGATCCTGGCCATTGCCATGATTGAAACTACGGAAGCGATTGAAAACCTGGACGCGATCCTGTCTACCCCAGGCCTGGACGGCGTGTATATCGGCCCGACAGACTTGGCACTCACCATGGGCAAGCCGCCTGTACTGGACCCAACGGACACAGAGGTCGTTGCTGCGATTGAGAAGATCATTGACGCGACAAACGCCAAAGGCCTTGGCGCAGGCATTCACTGCGCTACACCAGAATATGCAGCGAAGATGATCGCACGCGGCGCTAAACTGGTCACAATTGCCTCAGATGGGCGGTTGTTGCAGTCCGCAGCACAGGCCGCTGTCGCCAAGTGCAAGGGCGAGGCACCGGCTAAAGCGGGCGGCGGAAGCGCCTACTAAAAGCATCAATAGGCAGAAATTTTCCCAGAAAAGTAGATATGACAAGGATACTTGTCATATCTACGGGGTAAAGTTTGCGATTCTACACTTTTTTACCGCAAGACTTGCTATCGCTCTTCCAAGAGCCGATATGTGGACTGCTATCGCTCGCCTAGAGAACTACGGACCGCCTTTTCGACGGCCCTCTGGTCTTTCTATTCTGACCGACATGCCAAGGCTCCGGCATACTGCGCAGGGCCCGAACAGAAGGAAACACGGCCATGTCTACAGGCACCGTGAAATGGTTCAACGCAACTAAAGGCTTCGGCTTCATTGAGCCTGATGAAGGCGGCAAAGACGTATTCTTGCACATCTCTGCAATTGAGCGTGCAGGCGTCCAAAGCCCAAACGAAGGCCAAAAAGTACAGTACGATATGGAAACCGGTCGTGACGGTCGTACGTCCGCCGGCAACATCAGCTTCGTCTGATTGTGCTGACCGTCTGAATGGCGCTTTTAGCGCCTGACGGATAAGAAAACCCCCGCCTGGCGCTGCAAGCGCTGGCGGGGGTTTTTGTTTATGGATGGTTCAAAGCTTCAGAGAAGCGCCAGAACCGAATCCGCAAATGCTTCCGGTGCTTCCGCCGGCGGATTATGGCCAGTATGGGGCAGCAACCGCCGTTCATACGGGCCGCTGAAGCGCTTGGCCGCGTAATCCGTTTCGCGCGGGGGGCCAGCAACACCGTCCACCAATCCTTCCAGGTTAATCGTAGGCACCGTAATGATTGGCTGCTTGGCAAGCTCAGCTTCAATATCTGCATATGCAGGATCACCGGCGACATAGTCGAACCGGACCCGGTAGGAATGGATCACAACATCAACGAAGTCTGGGTTATCGAATGCGGGTGCAGATTTTTCAAACGTCGCATCATCGAAAGCCCATTCCGGCGACCATAATCGCCATAGCTGCTTAGCAAACGCTTGACGGTTGGCGGCGAGCCCAGCCCGGCCACACTCCGTATGGAAGTAATATTGATACCAATAGCGGTGCTCGGCTTCTGGTGAGGCTGGCTTCACGGATGCTGCAATATTCTGGATGTTGTATCCGCCGCCGGTCACCAGTCCCCGTGCGCGCTCGGGCCAAAGTGCTGCAACGACGCAAGCGCCGCGGCCGCCCCAATCAAAGCCACCAAGCACTGCATTTTCAATCTCCAATGCGTCCATGAATTCGACTAAATCAGCGCCGAAAGCGCCCTGCTGGCCAGACCGCATCGTGTCGGCATTGAGAAACCGCGTTGGCCCGTAACCGCGCATAAACGGTGCCAGGGTGCGCACACCTTTGGCCGCCAGCAGCGTCGCCACTTCATCAAAGCAGTGGATGTCGTAGGGAAAACCATGCATGAGGATCGCAAGCGGACCATCGGTCGGCCCAGCCTCCGCGTAGGCGATTTCAAGCCGGTCCGTCTGGATAGTCTTCAGTGCGGCAGTCATCGACGCAACATCCCCAGGAGCCCGCGCACCAATTCGCGACCAAGACTGCGGGCGACGGACCGCGCGGCGGACTTCGCAGCCGTTTCGATGACGGAATCGCTCCGGCTAGACCGCTTCCGCCTCCGATTAGCGGCGCGTTCTGCCTTCTCCCGCTCCTTGTCTTCCAGGGCTTTGCGGCGCGTCTCCGCCTCAGCCTTCTCGGCAGCTTCAGCCCTGTCTCTTATACACATCTCCGAGCCCACGAGACCTCTC
>CAJXVF010000264.1 GCA_913060845.1 uncultured Alphaproteobacteria bacterium
CGAGATGTAGAGAGGTCTCGTGGGCTCGGAGATGTGTATAAGAGACAGTCGTAGTGGAGCCTCGCATTCAGGCTGTTGCAGGGTTGGACGAAGCCCGCACACGCAACATTCCGAATGAGGATGCCCAAACCGTTGAATTCGATGAAAGCAATTTCTACGCGCGGGACAGGTTGCCTGGCCGCGATCTAATCGATGACGGGCAACGGATGGACTATGGCGTGCGCGTCACGGGCTTGCTGTTCGGTGGCGGACGGGCGGAAGCTTTTGTTGGCCAGAGCCTCGCACGCGAACCGGGCGCCTTTGCCGCCGCAACGGGTATGACAGGCCGCTCGTCCGACATCGTCGCGGCGGCAACCGTGTCACCAGCGGAGTATCTGGACCTCAATTGGCGCGCACGGTTTGCGAAGAATGACTTTGATATCCGCCGCCAGGAAGTTTCCATCGGCGCGGGGCCGGACTGGCTGCGCGTCAATGCCGAATACATCCGCATTGATGATGTGAACCAGGGGCCGCAGTTCATCGCCGCCCGGGAACAGATCAAGGGCGGATTCAAGTTTAAATTCGCCTATAACTGGAGTGTTTCAGGCAGCCATCATCGCGACCTGGACAGCAATGAACCGCTGCTCTGGTCCGCCAGCGTTGCTTATGAGGATGAATGCTTCGCCGTGGATCTCGCCTTCGCCAGCGATTTCGCGAGCCAAGCAGATGGCGGTGGACGCGACGACAGCGTCTTCCTCCGCGTCCGCTTCAAACATCTCGGCGGCATCCAGACGGCCCAAGGCGTTGGCGGCCGGAATGGCGAGCGGAACTAAACCACGTGCCTGACCATTTTGCTTTCACAAGATGTGAATGCGAGGGAATGCGCTGTGGATCAAATCGACGCCGACGTCGGCAATATGTTCGAGAAAATAGATACTTGGCTGGACGGGTTCTTCCGGCTTTTGCCGAATATCGCACTGGCATTAGTCGTGCTGATCCTATTCTATTTTCTTGGTATTCTCATTAGCCGTATTGTGCGCAGCCGCGCGGAAAAGCGGGACCGCAATAGCCTTGGCGAAGTCGCTGGGTCACTGTTGCGCTGGGCTGTGACGCTGCTTGGATTTGCACTCGCAATCACCATCATCGCGCCTTCTATCACCCCAGGAGATTTACTGGGCGGGCTTGGCGTTAGCTCCGTGGCGATCGGCTTCGCCTTCAAAGACATTCTGCAGAATATGCTGGCCGGTATCCTGATACTACTCCGGCAGCCATTCCAAGTCGGCGACGAAATCGTTTCTGGGGGCCATACAGGCAGAGTTGAAAAGATTGAGACGCGGGCAACCTTTATCAAGACCTATGATGGCCGCCGCGTCGTAATCCCAAATGCTGATATTTACACTGACTCAGTCGTCGTAATCACAGCCTTCGATAAAGTCCGGTCTCAATACGACATCGGCGTTGGCTGTAATGATAGCTGGGAAGACGCCAAACGCCTGATGATCGAAGGCGCGTCTGAATCCGAAGGCGTGCTCAATAATCCCGCGCCAGAGGTAACTCCCATCGCTATCGCGGACAGCTCCAACAACATCCGCCTACGCTGGTGGACCGAGTCAGATCGGTCATCTGTGATCCACACATATGGGCGAGTGCTAGAGAACGTCTATAAAAAGCTGGATGGTGCAGGCATCGACATGCCTTACCCAACACAGGTGGTTCTGCTCCACGATCAAACCGAAGAGCATGATGGCGATCGTTCTAAACAACGCGAAGGTTGGCCCGCAAACGCAGAAGGCGACAACCCAAAACCTGCCCGCACCGTGCAAGCAGAGCAAGAGGACGCCCATCGGAAACAGTCTTCAGATCATACGTCTGGCAACGCCGCGTAGAAGTCTTTTAGCGCCGGCGAGGCCGTCTGCCCCCGCCCTTGGCTGCCTTCTTTCGAGCGCCGGCTGCGCCCGTTGCGTTGTCCATGGCGGCTTCCGCGCCCTTAGGGCGTCGGTCTGGGCGTTTAGCCGGTTTGGCACCACCGATGGCGGAGCGGGAGCGGAGGCTGCCGCCGTCGCCGCCTTCTAGGCCCAGATCCAGGGCTTGGAGGCGTTTGATTTCATCCCGCAAGCGCCCAGCTTCCTCGAATTCCAAGTCAGCAGCGGCAGCGCGCATCTGCTTCTCAAGGTCATCGATAGTCATCTTCAGATTATTGCCGGTAAGCGGACCGTCTTCATGCAGGCCCGTCGAGACCGTCATCGAATCCCGCGCATAGACCGAATGCAGGATATCCGCGATGTCCTTCTTCACGCTCTCCGGCGTGATGCCATGGGCTTCATTATAGGCGATCTGCCGTTCACGGCGACGATCGGTTTCGTCGAGCGCGCGCTTCATGCTGTCCGTAATGCGATCCGCATACAGAATGACCCGGCCTTCTAAGTTCCGCGCTGCCCGCCCAATCGTCTGGATCAGTGACGTTGTGGACCGAAGATAGCCTTCCTTATCCGCATCCAGAATGCAGACAAGCGCACATTCCGGGATATCCAACCCTTCACGCAGCAGGTTAATGCCGATCAGCACATCGAACACGCCAAGCCGCAGATCACGAATGATCTCAATCCGCTCCAGTGTCTCCACGTCAGAGTGCATGTAGCGCACCCTCAAGCCAGCCTCATGCATGTATTCCGTGAGGTCTTCGGCCATGCGCTTCGTTAGCGTCGTGACCAGCACGCGTTGGCCTTTGGCGGCGCATTGATGGCACTCGTCCATCAAGTCATCCACCTGATTGCCGGTGGGGCGAATGATCGTTGGCGGATCAATCAGCCCCGTTGGCCGGACAACCTGCTCAACCACAACACCTTGAGTCTTTTCAAGCTCCCATGGCCCTGGCGTAGCGGAGACGTGGACCGTTTGCGGCCGCATCGCCTCCCATTCCTCGAACTTCAGGGGGCGGTTATCAACGCAGCTTGGCAGGCGGAATCCGAACCCAGATAGCGTCGATTTCCGCGCGAAATCCCCTTTGTACATGCCACCGACTTGCGGCACGGTGACGTGGCTTTCGTCCACGAACAGCATCGCATCTTCTGGCAGATACTCGAACAGCGTTGGCGGCGGTGAGCCGGGTGGGCGGCCTGTCAGGTAGCGGGAATAGTTCTCAATCCCGGCACAGGAGCCGGTGGACGTCATCATCTCCATATCGAAGGTCGTGCGCTGCTCCAGGCGCTGGGCTTCCAGCAACTTGCCTTCGCGCGTCAGCTCCTCCAGCCGTTCCGCCAGTTCCTTGCGAATGCCTTTAACGGCCTGATCTAGCGTTGGTTTTGGCGTCACATAGTGACTATTGGGGTAAACGCGGACCTTCTGAAATTCGCCAGTGCGCTCGCCCGTCAGCGGATCAAATTCGTGGATCGCTTCAAGCTCATCGCCAAAGAAGGAGAACCGCCAGGCGCGGTCTTCTTGGTGGGCCGGGAATAATTCAACCGTGTCGCCCCGCGCCCGGAACGCGCCGCGGAAAAAGGCAGCCTCATTGCGGCGATATTGAAGTTCCACGAACTTACGCAGCAACACTTGCCGATCAAACGACTGACCAACACTGATCTCCGCCGCCATCCCGGAATAGGTCTCTACCGCGCCAATACCGTATATGCAGGACACGCTGGCAACGATGATTACGTCCCGCCGTTCCAGTAGCGCGCGCGTGGCCGCATGGCGCATCCGGTCGATTTCTTCGTTTACGGACGCTTCCTTTTCCACATAGGTATCTGTGCGTGGAACATAGGCTTCCGGCTGGTAATAGTCGTAGTATGAGACAAAATACTCGACCGCATTATCCGGAAAGAAGCTGCTCATTTCTGCATAAAGCTGCGCCGCTAACGTCTTGTTCGGTGCGAGCACAAGCGAAGGCCGCTGTAGCTCCTGGATGCAGTGCGCGACTGTAAATGTCTTGCCAGATCCGGTGACGCCCAGCAGCACCTGGTCCTGCTCCTTGCCTGCAAGCCCATCCACCAACTCACGGATCGCCCCCGGCTGATCCCCAGCAGGCTCAAAGCTGCTGGAGATTCGGAACGGCACTGCATCCTCAATCGAAAGCGGAGGCCGCTCAAAGCGCGGGATATTGGCGAGGAGTGGAGATGTGTGTCCTTCAGGCATGCAAGGAAACTAGCGCGAAGCCCCCTCATCGCCAATGCCCTCTGGACTGATTTTGCCAGTGGATGACCGTCCAGCAAAAGCCAGGACCATTGCACCCAATACACCCGACAGGATTGAGCCGGAGATGACGCCGATCCGCACCAGTGTCTGATGTTCTGGATCGACATAGGCCAGCGCGCCGATGAACAAGGACATGGTGAAGCCGATGCCCGCGAGCAGGCTGACGCCATATAACTGCATCGTCGAAGCACCCAGTGGCGGGTCCGCCATCTTCAGCTTGATTGCAGCGTAGGCAAAACCGAACACACCGATCTGCTTACCGATAAACAGACCCAGCATGATGGCCAGCGAGAGCGGCTGCATCAGCAATTCTATGCTCAGGCCTTCTAGCGGTACACCCGCGTTCGCGAAGGCGAACAGTGGCATGACGAGCCAGGCGACCCAGCCATGCAGGCCATGTTCCGCCGATTTCGCAAGCGACTTTCCGTCCGGGCCAGCTTGTAGCGGCATCGCAAAATCAATGGCCACGCCTGCCAGCGTTGCATGCACGCCGGACTTCAGCACGCATATCCACAAGATGATCCCAAGCAAGACATAGGGTGTCGCCTTGCGCACCCCCTTGAAGTTAAGCGCCAGGAGGCCAGCACCCGTCAGAAACGCCATTGCCAGGGCCGCGATTGAAAGATTGCTGGTGTAAAACCTGTCTCTTATACACATCTCCGAGCCCACGAGACCTCTCTACATCTC
>CAJXVF010000265.1 GCA_913060845.1 uncultured Alphaproteobacteria bacterium
TACGAGATGTAGAGAGGTCTCGTGGGCTCGGAGATGTGTATAAGAGACAGAACGCAACCTTCTGCTCATCACCAACGCGGACTTGGGCATAAGATCCTAAGGTTTCTCGCGCCGATTTCGTGATGATATTAACAACACCGTTGAACGCGTTTGCACCCCAAACGGAGCCACCTGGCCCGCGAATCACTTCAATGCGTTCAATATCTTCAATCGGTGGATTTTCCTTGCTCCACACAGCACCGGCGAACAGCGGCGTGTAGACGGTTCGACCATCAATCATCACCAGCAATTTGTTCGAAAGCCCACCGCTTAGCCCGCGCACACTGACAGCAGATGTATGACCGTTCACGAGCCCGACATGCACGCCCGGCACATAGCGCAACAGGTCCGGAATTGTCGTGGCACCTGAGCGAATAATATCCGCATTGCTCAGCACAAAAATCGCCGCCGCTGCGTCTTTGACCGACTGTCCACGCCGGGCGACAGAGGTGACTTCGACCTCGACCGCCATCAAATCCTGCAGGCTAAGGTCGCCGAGCGCCTCAGCGTCACGCGCTGCGCCGGGGCTTTCCGCAATGGCCAATAGGCCCACACCCGCAGCTACCGTAGTGAGAATCTTCCGCATATCAGAACCAGTTCGGTTTGCTTTAATCTACAAACTGCACTCGTCAGATAACCCATCGGTTAATTTAACACTCTGATTCACAAATAGATTTAGCGCCAACCCTCCAGTAGCCGCGCTTCATCTCGCTTCATCAGTGGTATGAGCACAACGCCTGCGAGAAAGCCCCCAATATGTGCCCAGTAGGCCACATTGTCGGACCCAAACATCCCGCCGCTCGCCAAAGCCTGGAAAATGAACCAACCGCCGATCCAAACCCACACCGGTAAGCGAAGGGGTATGAAAATCGGCGTGATCGCCGTAATGCGCGCCGTTGGGTGCAGAATGAGATATGCAGCCAGAATGCCGGAAACACCACCACTCGCGCCGATTAATGGCGCTTCAGACATCTCATTCGTCATGCCATGCGCAAGTGCAGCAACCGCGCCGCAAATCAGATAGAAAATGATGAAGCGCACTGTGCCGCAACGATCTTCAACATTGTCCCCAAACACAAACATAAACGCCATGTTTCCAATCAGATGCCAGGCACCACCATGCAGAAACTGATACGTAAGGGCCGACCACGCCGCCGGAATATGTATGAGCGCCGGGTCAAGCTCCCGATGGCCAAAGATGACGGCCGGCAGAAAGCCAAAGCTAAAAACGGTTGAAACTTCTTCAAACTGCGACTGGCCTGATTGCCAGACATAAATAATCACGCAAATCAGCATCAGCGCCCACGTGCCGTAGGGCGTATTGATCCAACGGCGCGGATTGTCGTCGTGAATGGGCCAGAACGCCACGCGGACTAGAGCCTGGGCGTAGGCGGCGCGTCGGCCAGATCACACCAAATCGGCGTGTGGTCTGACGCTTTAGGCCGCCCTCTGGGTCGGCGGTCAATGTCGCTATCCGTCATCCGGTCCAACGCCGCACCCGTCAGCAGCACATGGTCAATGCGGATGCCGTTGTCTTTCTGCCAGGCACCAGCCTGATAATCCCAAAATGTATATGCTGCCGGCGCATTGGGCTTAGCCGCACGGAAAGCGTCATAATAGCCGAGGTTTAGAATGCTGCGGTACTCAGCCCGGCTCTCTGGTCGGGTCAGCGCGTCGCCGTCCCAGGCCCTTGGGTCATAGCAGTCCTCATCCGTAGGGATGACGTTGTAGTCCCCAAGCAGTGCTACTGCGTCACCAGTCGCGGCCAATTCAGCCGCACGAGCATAAAGCCGCTTCATCCAGCGAATCTTGTACGGAAACTTCTCCGTGTCGACCGGATTACCGTTCGGCAAATAGATTGAGGCAATACGGACGCCGTTGATCGTCGCCTCAACATAGCGCGCCTGCTCATCGCTATCGTCGCCAGGCAGGCCGACCATCGGGTCTTCGATCGGCAAGCGGGACAGGATTGCGGAGCCGTTATAGGTTTTCTGGCCAGTGATGACCGCTTTATAGCCCTTTGCTTCGAACTCCAGCCGCGGGAAAGCATCCTCCACGCATTTGAGTTCCTGCAAGGCCAGCACATCCGGTTGGCCCTCATCGAGCCATGCCAATGCGGCGTCCAAACGGGCCTTAATCGAATTCACATTCCAGGAAGCGATGCGCACGTCAGGCCCGCTAAATTGCGAAAGAGGAGCCGCAGCCGCAAGACGACGCCGCGTTCGGATTCTCGACCACGAACATCGCGCCCGCCAAATCTTCTTTCCACTCGACGACAGAGCCACGCAACAGATCGAGTGAGACTTCATCGACGATGATCTCAACGCCATGACGCTTATAAACGGCGTCGTCCTCGTTCATGTCCTTGTCGAAGCTGAAGCCGTACTGAAAGCCAGAGCAACCGCCGCCAGAAACCGAAACGCGCAGGCGTGATCCGTCCTCGCCTTCCTTTTCCAGGATGCGTTGCAATTGGGCGGCAGCCCGTTCTGTGACGCCAATTCCGTCTTGAAGACTTCCGTCCGGCATGGCAATGCGCTCCAAATCAAGCGGTTAGAATGTTTTGTCGCGGGTACGCGCTAATCATTCTATATGATATTACCTTAATATATGGATGTTCCTGCGACTTCGATCAACGGGGCCGCAGTAAGAGGATCGCGCGACCGTGCCATTGGCCCCCTATGCTACGACAAATGAGGAATGCCACGGGCGCCGCATCAGTGAGCCAGAGGCAGAAAATCGCTCGCCATTTCAACGCGATAGAGATCGGATCATCCACTCCAACGCGTTCCGGCGCCTCAAACACAAGACCCAGGTTTTTGTGTATCACGAAGGTGATTATTTCCGAACCCGGCTGACACACTCCATCGAAGTGGCGCAGATTGCGCGCACGATAACCCGTAGTCTTGGTGCCAATGAAGACTTGGCAGAGGCCGTTGCCCTCGCCCATGACCTTGGCCACACCCCCTTCGGCCACGCCGGAGAAGACGCGCTTTCAGCCGCACTCAGTGACGCTGGCGGATTCGACCACAACGTCCAAACGCTCAGAATCCTCACGCGCCTTGAGCAGCGCTACGCAGATTTCGATGGCCTGAACCTGACCTGGGAAACGTTGGAAGGTGTGGTCAAGCATAACGGGCCAATGGCCGGGCCGGGCATTGAGACGCCCAAAGCCATTGCAGCCTTTGACGCATCATATCCACTTGATCTTGCAAGCTATGCTGGACTGGAGGCGCAGATCGCAGCGCTTTCAGATGATGTGGCCTATAACAGCCATGATATCGACGATGGCCTTCGCGCCGGATTATTTGATCTCGACGACCTCCGCGATCTCCCGCTGCTGTCTGACCTTCTGGCAGAAGTTGACCGGAAATGGCCTGGATTGGAGCGCCAGCGGAAGATTTACGAACTCGTCCGCCAGCTCATCGGCGCGCTCGTCATGGACCTGACGCGCGAGACTGAGCGCCGCCTGAAAGCGACCAATCCCTCCTCCTCGGCGGACGTCAGGGGGGCGGGCAAGGCTATGGCCGCATTCTCTGCAGACATGGAATCCACGGTTAACGCGTTGCGTATGTTCCTGAAAACGCATATGTACCGGCATTATCGGGTCAACCGGATGACGAGCAAGGCGCGCCGAATTGTGACGGATCTATTCCAACTCTTCGTCGAAGAACCGGAAAATTTGCCAGAAGCCTGGCGTCAGGCCGCCGTGGGGGATGCGCCGCAACATCGAACGCGCATTGTTGGCGACTATATCGCTGGCATGACAGACCGCTACGCCATGCTGGAACACCAGCGCCTTTTCGATATTTACAGCCGGATAATATGAACTACTTCAAACACTTCGACGGGCTGGCCTTCTCTATTTTGGAGCGCATGCAAGCGGCAGGCGATCTGCCCGATGGCATTGATTTTTCGCGCGTTTCAGCTGGATCGCCCAGGGACCCCGCCCATGGCGATGTCGCCCTGAACGCCGCCATGGTTCTGGCAAAACCGGCAGGCATGAAACCGCGCGACCTCGCGACCCGAATTGCTGCAAGTTTAGCCCAGCACGAAGACGTTGAATCGGCAGAAGTGGCTGGCCCCGGCTTCATCAATATCCGCGCCGCTGCAACCTTCTGGCCAGCGCGACTGGCTGAAATTCTGGCGGCAGGCCGGAATTATGGCGCATCTAATATTGGTGCGGGTCGGACAACCAATGTCGAATATGTCTCCGCCAATCCAACCGGCCCGCTGCATGTTGGCCACGGTCGTGGTGCCGTATTTGGCGATGCGCTGGCTGCATTGTTGGAAAAAGCCGGACATACCGTAATCCGCGAGTATTACGTGAACGACGCTGGGTCCCAGGTGGATACCTTGGCGCAATCCGCATTGTTGCGCATGCGTGAAGCCCAAGGCGAGGATATCGGCGAAATCCCAGAAGGCCTATATCCGGGCGACTATCTGAAAGCCGTCGGCATCGCGCTCGCGAAACTGCCTGCCTCTGAACAAACCCCCGACGGTGCCCGCACACTCGCTGTTGAAATGATGATGGAGAGCATCCGCGAAGACCTGGCCGCTGCCGGGATCAAGCAGGACTTGTTTTCGTCCGAACGCGCACTCGTGGAAGCAGGTCGGGTCGAAGATGCAGTCGCTGCCCTGGAAGCCAAAGGCCTTGTTTATGTCGGCGTATTAGAGCCACCAAAAGGCAAACTGCCGGATGATTGGGAAGCCCGTCCGCAAACGCTATTCCGGGCCAGCGAATTTGGCGATGATACAGACCTGTCTCTTATACACATCTGACGCTGCCGACGAATAGAGAG
>CAJXVF010000266.1 GCA_913060845.1 uncultured Alphaproteobacteria bacterium
CCCCGGAGGCAGTCATGCCCCTAGAGCAAAGACCGTCTATGCACTAACATTACACCCGGACCACTCAGTGGGGGCTGACCACCACCTTAGCGCCGCTCTTTGATGGCGAGAACTTCGGCGGCAGTATGGATCAGTAAGGCACTGGAATATAAGCGCGTAAACAGCGAAAGATATTCGCATCATTGACGAATAGGGATCAGTCTAAATGGCCGACGAGATGGACGACCATGGCCGCCTAATTGAGGCGGCACGGGACGCGCGAGAGCGGGCCTATGCGCCATATTCAAAATGGGTGCCGCAATCCAAACGGAAACGGGCGAGACAGTCCCGGGCTTTCTGATTGAGAATATTTCGCTCGGGCTGTCGATGTGCGCGGAGCGCGTCGCGCTCTACAGCGCTGTCACCCAATCTGCAGGAAAGCCTAAGGTTTTGGTGCTGCATGCGCCGAAAACTGACGGCGAGGTTACGTGGCCTTGCGGTGCCTGTCTTCAGGTTGCGCGTGAAATCGCTGGTCCTGACCTGACAGTCATCGCAACCAACGGCAAAGAGACGCGAACCGCCAAGTTGAGCGATCTAGCGCCAAGTTTGCCTGGAAAAGACAAAGCTTAACAATAGTTAAGGCACTGACCGTTCGATGCCTTATCGTGTGATGCTTGGCGGCAGAAGGCAGTGGTACATGACCCATCTAATCACACGGGAAGCGTTACAAAAACAGCAGATGTTTTTCGAAACATTGCAGCATTCTCGGTTGGCATTTTGTATTACAGACCCAACGCTTGAAGATAATCCGATAAAATATGCTAACCCTGCGTTTTTCAAACTCACAGGGTATAGCGAAGATGAAATAGTTGGTCGCAACTGTCGATTTTTGCAGGGGCCAGATACATCTGAAGCCAGCATCAAGTTGATCAGACAGGCGATTATAGACCAAACGGTGCAGACGATTGATATCGTTAATTACCGGAAGTCCGGCGAGAAATTCGTAAGCGCGTTACAAATAGGCCCGATTTTTGACGACGATGGGTCACTGACGGGGTTTTTTGGTTCCCAGTTGGATGTAACTGAAGAACGTGAAACTGCTGAGCGCGCTCGTCAGCTTGCAGACTCTGAATTAGCCCATCGCCTCGGGAGCATCGTTAATGTATTAACGGCACTCGTCCGTCTGTCAAAGAATGATGCAACTGACGTTGATGCGTTGATCACACTGCTCTCGGAACGAATTCGGGCCGTGGGTAATGCGCATATCTTGGCGCTAAAGCCTAATCAGGCTGGGCCTGCGCACCTGGGTGATATTGCGCATGTGATATTGTCAGCTTATGCGCCTGGAGTAGACCAGCGCCTTCAGATTGAAGGGCCGCCAGTTAACTTGCCAGAACCAATTCTGGCACCGCTTTCTCTCACATTGCATGAACTTGCGACCAATGCCGTAAAGCATGGGGCGCTGAGCAAGGCAGATGGCTCTGTCTCTGTATCTTGGCAAGTTTTGCCTTCTGGTGCGCGTGATCAATTGGCGCTTCGTTCGGCAGAGGCTGGCGGGCCGCGCGTCCATAAACCGCCTGCGCTAAGTGGCTTTGGGATGACGGCTGACCTACTTAAGATGACTGGCGGAGCGATCACCTATGATTGGTGTCCAACAGGCATGGTGGCAACAGTGACATTACCAATTTAGTTAGCCTGGAACCTCAACGCCAAGCCATTTTCTGCCAGTCGCCATCTTCGCCGGAGGCTGCTTTCTCTGGGTCATAGGCGAAGAGCCATTCTTGGCCGGGGGGGAAGCCTTCGCCGATGCTGGCTTGCATGGACCGGAAGCGTTGGTTGCGGCGGGCCAGCGCCGTTTCGTCTGACATATGGAACAGCTTCTGCGCGGCGCGGCTCGCTCCTTGGACCTGCGCCGTGCGTTCCTGGCGCAGCGCCTGATAGCTGGCGAGCGCTTCATCTGCATTGGCTGAAAGCGCTAGTCGGCGCGCGAGGACCCAGGCATCCTCAATGGATTGGGTCGCACCTTGGGCATGGTAGGGCAGCATGGCGTGGGCAGCATCGCCGATCAGCGCGATGCGGCCTTGGACCCAGCTTTCCAGCGGTTGGCGATCATAGAGCGCCCACTTAAACGGCGGCGCGGATTGCTCAATCAGTCCGCGCACCATGGGGTGCCAGCCCTCATATTCCTCCAATGCGGCTTCGGTGGTGCCTTGGGTCGTCCAGCTTTCGCGGGTGTCGCCATCGGAAGGTCCAATACCGATCCAGTTGATGAGCTCACCGCCGGAAACATAGTAGATCACTACGCTCCGTTCCGGCCCCATCCAGATATAGCTGTCATGCTCAAACCCAAGCGATTTCGCGACGCTGGCCGGGGTTAGCCCGCGCCAGGCCATGCAGCCAGAGAATTGTGGTGCTTCCGGCTCAAACATCTGCTCGCGGATGCGACTGCGGACACCTTCCGCTGCAATCAACACATCGCCTTCAACGCGACTGCCATCCGCCAGCACAGCCCATGCGCGCGCGCCATCTTCGCCGACTTCGCTGACATGGGCGTTCATCTGGATGCGTTCATCCTCGCCGATTTCTGCCAGAATCGCATCGAGCAGGTCTGCGCGGTGGGCGTGGAAATAGGGGGTGCCGAAGGTTTCATGCACCGCGTCGCCCAATGGCGTTGTCAGCAGTGGTTCAGCCGTGTCCCAAGCGACAAATCGGTGATGGCCAGGGCGGACAACGCGCGCCTCCAGCCGCTCCATAACGCCCAGGTATCCAAGTGTGCGGGTGGCGTTCGGGCTGAGCTGAATGCCAGCACCGACAGCATCAAACTTCGGTGCCTGTTCCAACACCACATAATCGATGCCTTGGCGACGGAGCCCCAAAGCCAACGCCAGTCCGGCGACGCCGCCGCCAACAATCACAACCCGCATAATCTAATCCTCAATTTAGAGACCGTGCGCGACTCTAACCCGCGTTGACCGGAATTTCACGGTCCATATGCTTCATAGAAATTTCGCCTCCCTCGCAGCCGGAGCCTGCTCCCATGGATTTAAGTCCTCCCGCCCCGCGCAAGCTCTTGCATGTGCGCTCGGTTGAATGCCGTGGTTACGCCCGTGAGGACGGGCTTTGGGACATTGAAGGTTCGATCACGGATGTGAAGACCTATCCGTTTGAAAGCCGCTTCCGGGGCCTCGTGCTGGCGGATGATCCGGTGCATGAAATGGCGATCCGGCTAACGGTCGATGATCGCCTGAATATTGAGCGCGCTGAGGCTTTCACCCGCCGCAGTCCTTATGAAGTTTGCCCTAGTGCTGCTTGGGCTTTCTCCAAGCTGGCAGGCCTTCGTATCAAAGGCGGATGGATGAATGAGGTGAAGGAGCGGTATGGCCGGGCCAAGGGCTGCACGCACCTGCTGGAATTGCTCTATCCCGTTGGCACAACCGCGTTCCAAACAGTCTTCGCCTATCGCGAGCACCTGTTGCGGGAGCAAGGCCTGCCAGAAGGTGAGGCCATGCGCCGACGCGGCCCGCCGACAAACTCCTGCTATGCGCTGGCAGAAGATGGTCCGGTCGTTCAACGCCTCAAGGCCGAAGTCGCAAAGCTGAAGACTGCAGCAGAAGAGAAAAAAGTAGAGAAGAAGGAAGCCAGCTGATGACCCCCTCAGAATTCGCCCGTGCTGAACTCACGCGCATCATGGATGCAGCGAAGGTGGAAAATGTGGATGGGCCAGCCGCAATCCGCTCACTGCTGGATGCTACGGCTGCTGCACTGGCGGATGTATCTGGCGTGGAAGATGCACAGAATGAGCTGACCTTCATCGCGCAGAATATGGGTGATGACGAAGACCACGTGTTCATGCGGCCCTAGAGGCAAGACCAATGGCGATCGCCAAAATGCGTGCAGATCAGGCGCTGGTAACGCGGGGCCTGGTCGAGACCCGCTCCAAAGCGCAGGCGCTGATCATGGCGGGCAAGGTTTTCACGGGTGAACAGCGTGTGGAGAAGCCGGGGGCGCAAATCCGGGACGACAAGCCGCTGGATGTACGCGGGCAGGATCACCCCTGGGTCGGGCGCGGCGGTTTGAAGCTCGCCCACGCGATAGAGCATTTCGGATTGGACGCGACAGGCGTCACGGCGATTGATGTCGGTTCCTCCACCGGCGGATTTACGGATGTGCTGCTGGCGAATGGGGCTGCGAAAGTATTTGCGGTCGATGTAGGCAAAGGCCAACTCGCCTGGAAACTCCGCACGGATGATCGGGTGATCGTGCTGGAAGGCCAGAACGCGCGTCACCTGACGGCGGAACACATTCCGGACCCGGCAGGGGCAATTGTGTGCGACGCCAGCTTTATCGGCCTCGCAACCGTATTGCCAACGCCGATGAGTTTTGCGGTGAGCGGCGCATGGATCGCGGCACTCATAAAACCGCAGTTTGAAGCGGGGCGCGGCAATGTCGGAAAAAATGGCGTCGTAAAAGACACTGCTGTACGCGAAGCCGTGGTAGACCGCATTCAGAATTGGCTATCGGGCGATATGGGCTGGCACGTTATGGGCATTACAGAAAGCCCGATTACAGGGGCTGAAGGCAATGTCGAATACCTCATCGCGGCGACGAAGCCGTAAGCCGGGCCGCCCAAAACGTCGGGCACCAGCGCCGGTTGACACCAATATCACAGTCGAGCGACTTGGCGCGCAGGGCGACGGCATTGGGGCGCACAATGGCGCGCCGGTCTATGCCCCAGGCCTGTTGCCGGGTGAGGAAGCGCGTGTGCGCCTCGGCGACAAAAAGGGCGACGGACGGATTGCTGAAGTGCTGGAAGTGCTTCAGCCCGCACCGGAACGGATTACCCCTCCATGCGTCTATGC
>CAJXVF010000267.1 GCA_913060845.1 uncultured Alphaproteobacteria bacterium
GTCAGATGTGTATAAGAGACAGTCTTCCTTCAACGCATTGATGAAATTCAGCTTCGATCCGCCGTCTGTCGCTAGATCTTCCACCAGAACAACGCGCTGGCCTTCATGCAATTCGCCCTCAATCTGCGCCCCCCGGCCAAAGCCTTTGGGCTGCTTGCGGACATAGAGCATCGGTAGACCCATACGTTCCGCAATCCATGCGGCGAAGGGAATGCCTGCAGTCTCGCCGCCTGCAATGGCGTCTATCGATTCGTATCCGGCGGCGCGCTCAATCTTCTCGACCGCCATATCCATCAGCTTGGCACGGGCGCGGGGGAAGCTGATCAGCTTGCGGATATCCACATAAACCGGGCTTTTCCGGCCCGAAGTGAATACGAATGGCTCCTTGCCATCATAGGCGTAGGCCGCCTTGATCTCGAGGAGGATGCGGGCGGCGTCGTCAGCAGATACGGTCATGGGAGGCGGGCCTAGGTTTTGTGGGTCGGATTCCAGTATATGCTATCTGGATTAGCAGCCGCATTTCGCGGGCGCCAGTGTTCGAGTCTGTATAATCCATGGACGCCCTGATTCCAGACTTCACCACAGGCCAATTCATCTACATTGCCGCCTGCGCATTCCTAACGGCCTGCTTCCACAGCATTAGCGGTTATGCAGGCGGCTTGATCCTGGCGATCTGCCTAACGCCGGTGCTTGGCGTGAAGGCGATTGTGCCGGTATTGGCGATGTCCCTGCTGATTTCACACACGAGCCGCGCGTGGGCGTTCCGCAAAGGCTTTCAGTGGCCAATTTATCGGGATGTGATGATCACCGCCCTGCCCGGCATTGCATTCGGCGCTGGAATTTACTCCCTGCTTCCCGTTGCTTGGGTAGCAGTCGTGCTTGGTGTGTTTCTACTGATGTCAGCCCCGCTCAGACGACTGATGCAGCGCGCTAACGTTGTAGTGGGCCGGAAGTCATTGATGGGCGCGGGCGTGCCGTTCGGGGTGCTTTCCGGGGCGGCCATTGGGGCTGGATTGATCTTGGCACCGTTCTTTCTGGCAGCGGGCCTCGCTGGGGAGGCCTTGCTTGGCACCATGTCGGCGGTCGCATTCACAGTAAATGTGGTAAAAATCTTGGTTTTCAGCGGATTTTCTGTACTGACTGCCGATCTGGCTGTGATTGGCGCTGCGATCGGTGCCTGCACTGTTCCAGGCAATCTGATTGGACGCTGGGTCGTGCAGAACACGCCTATCCGTGTCCATATTGCGCTGATCGAGGTTGTCGTTGCTGTTGGCGGCCTCTATTTCCTGTGGATAGCAGCCGTAAATTTTGGCTGGATCACGGTGGCGTAACTGCTGTAACATTATGTGTCGGAATGACGCATTCAGCGCTGACAACGCTGGGACATCACTCAAGCGCCGCACTATCGCCTGCGCTGGCTGACGGCGTGCCAGAGACTCATAATGGAGGCTCAAGATGATTGTCGCTTCACTGCTAAACACCAAAGGCCGAGACGTATTTTCCATAACCCCGGACGCATCTGTCACGGATGCCGCCCGCTATCTGCGAGATAAAGGCATTGGCGCTGCACTGGTGCTAGACCAAGCTGGCGCTGCAGCCGCTGTGTTCTCTGAACGCGATTTAGTGAATGCGATCGCGGACTAGGGAAACACGGCACTAACCTTGAAAGTTAGTGACCTGATGAGCCGAGATGTCATTTCCTGCACGCCCAGGGACCCAATCCCAACTGTCATGGCCACAATGACAGAGCGCCGCGTTCGCCATCTACCAGTAATTGATGGCGGCAAGGTCGTGGGGGTGGTTTCTATTGGTGATGTCGTTAAGTCCCGCATTTCTGAGGCAGAGACCGAAGCCGAAGCGCTGAAGGCCTATATCGCGTCAGGCTGAGTCGGCATCTGTCGGGCGCTTTGGAATGATGTTGATGAACTGTGCGCTCAATACGTCTTCATCCGCTTGATTGAACGCCGTCCCATCAACCACCACCTGGCCCGTCGTTCGGGCAGGAATACACTTGGCGACACGAACTTCGACGCGGATTGTATCGCCGGGCCGTACTGATCTTGGCCAGCGCAGGTTTTCAATGCCGCGCCCACCCTGGTTGTGGCCAAACATGCCTGCTTGAAACATCAATCGGAATGTCACGCCAAGCGTTTGAAAACCGCTGGCGATCAGCCCGCCATAGATCGAGTTTTCCGCATACTGCTTATCCAGATGAAACGGCTGCGGGTCCCAGGTGAAGGCATAGTCGATGATTGAGGATTCGCTGAATGTGTATTGCGCCGTGTGAAACAGATCACCCGGGCTGAAGTCTTCAAAATATCGCGGCGCGTAACGGGTCATTCAATGAACTCCTGGGCGTGAGCTTGGGTGCTTACTTGCAACGGGTCCATTGTTTAGCGCGAGTCCAATCGGTCTTGATGCCGGACGCATCTTTGCCAGCGAGTAAGAAGCGGTCGCCGTCAATCCAATCAGCAACCAATGTCTGATCCACACCGTCGTCCCGCCACAGCGGATTGCGGCCACCGAAGGATTTGACGGCCCAATTTCCGGCATCGCCCTTAGGCGTGCGAATGGAGATCATGCCATTGGGTCCGGCGCTGATTATCGCTGGCACATCATAAGTCGTATCCGGCTTGTTTACGATCACCCCCGCCTCTTCAGGAAACGCAATCGCCCATGCGCCGATGAAAGGCTTTGGATCAGCAGGCTTCACGTCCGCGACGGCGCCGCCGAGTGCTGTGGCGTTAAAGCCAACAGCAAGCACAGCCGCCAGGACAAAGCGCCTCGATCCATCAACCGCTTTAGAGTAGTGCATATTTTTGCTCTCTCATCTCAATTCACTGGCAATATTGGGTACATCCCAATTGCGCGGAATGTCAAAGCCTGAAACAATCGTCCGTGGAGGGGAATGTCGTCCGGTGGCGGCCCCGGTCTTCAAAATCGGTGAGGGGGCGTTAGGCGTTTCCTGGCGGGTTCGACTCCCACTCTCCTCCGCCATTTTATGGCAAATAGTGCGCCCAAACCATTGATCCACAAGACAATATGTTCTGACACACGGAGGATGTATAAGAGGGTACCGATTAAGAGCCCATTTCTTTGTTTGCATCTCCGCTTAAAGACTGTTTAGTCTTAAGGCAGTCACCGAAATTGAGGAGCGGCTTTCGATGGTTCAGGCTTTATTATTAGGAAAATATCACCCCCACGCATTAAAGGGGTTGATCGCTGGTTCAGACCGGAAAGCTGCCGTAGAGGCAATGATGGAAGCTGTTGGTGGAAAAGTTAATTCCATTCAGTTCACCCGAGGCGCTTATGACGTTGTAGTTGAGGTGTCAGCCCCCACCCACGATGCCCTGATGGGCGTAACAACTGCATTAAATGCGTCTGGCGCATTTGAATCTGCGGACTATCTCGAATATGTGAACATCGAGACTATTTCCGAACAGGCAAAAAAAGTTGGGGCGGCCTATAAACCAGCGGGTTGAACGTCGGCCCTGCTTAGCATCATTTCTGCGTTGAAATTAAAACACTCCGTGCGGCGCTCCATCGCCAACAGCACCTGTCGTTCTTTTGAACACACCCACGAGACAATATGGTCTGACGTGGTTCGAGGTGCGAGATGTTCTGAGGTGGCTCTAGGTGAGAGCCCCACTTACGTATCACTCATTTTTATCAGCCATTTTTGCATAATTTCGACAGGATAACCGTCACCGTACTTCTGACCGATGCTCTGGCTTGCCCATCCGCCAATCGCATCGATTATCTCAGGAGGACATTCCACAGCCCGCAAACGGTCCCTCATTGCATGCCTCAATGAATGGATGACGCATCCTGTCGGCACATGCTGTTTCAGCCATTTGTTCAGTGTGGCGCTCGCAGAATTAGCATTGCAGCTAACTTGATCTGTATATCGCGGGAAAGCGAAAGGGCTGGACTGCGTATCAACAATGCGTTTGGCTGCCCACAACGCACTGCCAGTTAACGGAACAATTCGTTCGCTCGATCGCGTTTTTAGGGGTCGCCATTCGTGCGGGCGCAGATCGATATGAGGCACAGTGGTTTCTAACTTTATGTCTTGGACTGCTAAACCTGTAACTTCTGCTAGCCGCATTCCCGTATCGGCAAGCACAGCCAGTAGCCATCTTCGGTCATCGTCCATCATCACGCAGATAGACTGAACGCGCTTTATATCCTCAATGGGGATGGTCTTTCTGCGTTTCCTATCATTTAGGTCCGGCATGAATGTGTTGCTGAAGGGATTCTTGTAGTCCAACCCGTATTCACGCACTGCAAGATTCACGATAGCTCGGATTGCTGCGAAGCTCCTCTTTACGGATTCAACGGTTAAACCTTTAGCCAAAAGCCAATCTCGGAATTTCGTAGCGTCTTTGGCAGTGAAGGTTGTGATGGGTCTGTCTCCAATCGACTTCACTGCATAGTTTAAATTTCGTTCAGCACTCTGATGGAACTTTTTTAAGCGTCCGATGCCCTTTAGACGCAGATACAAAGCCGCTGCTTCTGACAATAAAGGCGCTTGCTCGCCTAAACTTTTTTCGGAGGACAGTGGTTTCAGCGACGGAATATCGAGTGTCTCCAGCCTCAACCCCATCCAATAAGCATCTAGTTTTTGGGTGATGGAATTTGCTGCTCGATTTGCGGCGACGGAAGATCCCGTCCGAAGACTGAAATAGAAGCGGTACGCTTGGTGATGTTGTCTCAGATCAGACGGGATTCTGCGCACGTAATAGAAAACGCCATCGCGCTTAGTGAGGTATTGGGGGACAGATTTGTCTGTCTCTTATACACATCTCCGAGCCCACGAGACCTCTCTACATCTCGT
>CAJXVF010000268.1 GCA_913060845.1 uncultured Alphaproteobacteria bacterium
GACCAACACATATGCCGGGGGTAGACCGGTGAGGTCAGCGGCGACCATCGGCGTCGCCAGCGGGTCAGTGGATGCACCAGACATCGCCTCGCCCAAATACTTGTCCCAGTATCCGCGCATATTGGATGTTGTCAGGCCGGGTGCGTCTGCATTCCGCTGGTAGCTATCAAACTCCAGCTTATCCGTCAGGCAGGGATAGATCAGGCCTTGGCATTTGAGAGCCGGGCCGCCATGGTCCCGCGCCCAAAGTGCTACAGCAGCAGCGAGATTGCCGCCCGCACTATCGCCGGACACACCGATGCGGCTGGCATCCACGCCGTAATCGCCGGAGTTCCGGGCAACATGCTCAAGTGCTGCCACGCAATCATGGAGCGCTGCAGGGTAGGGGTGTTCTGGCGCTAAGCGGTATTCCACGCTGACGACGACAGCACCCGTTTCAGCAGCGAGGCCCCAGCCATTGGTATCACTGGTGTCGCAATCACCTTTAACAAACCCACCGCCGTGAAAATAAAGCAGCGCCGGTTTCGCTCCAGCGCCTGCAGGCGTGTAGATGCGGATTGGCACGGCATTGCCGTCGCGTCCCGGAACCATCCGGTTTTCGACCATCATCCCAGCAGGTGGCGGGACGGCATTGGCGCGGGCGTACTCGGACCAAATCTGCCTGTCTTCGGCCAAGTTCTGGCCTTGTGGCAGGCTTGCGCGGGCGGCGATCAGGGGCTGTACGTCTGGGTGCAGGTCAAAGCTCATGGCATATCCTCATGTTTCGCTTGTTTTAATAATGCGGCGGGGTCTGCTGCGCCATAGGCTTTCGTCGCCGCATCGGGCGTCACATATCCGTCCAGCAAATCCAAACCGATCGCCGCTGGATCGCGCCCACTGACAGCACCGAACCCACCGGACCCTGGCGTCACCATATCGACGACCGATCCACCGGGTGCAGCGAAGGCGCCTTTGCTTGGCAGGCTGCGGGTTGCGCCATCAGGCGTTGTCACCGTCACTGTTGCTGGAATGCCGGGTGCTCCGCCAGCCAGGCCGAAGGGCGGGGAGGTCATCCGCTCCATGCACAATGCGCCGGTCGCGTCTGCGCCATCTAGCATCCGCCATGTGCGACGGGCACCTGCGCCACCCCGGAACTTGCCAGCGCCGCCCGAATTCGGCTCAATCTCATAGCGCTCCACACGCACAGGGAACGCCATCTCCAGCACTTCAACGGGCGTGTTCATTGTGTTGGAGATACCGCTGGCGACAACGTTGATACCATCCTTATTGGGCCTAGCCCCGAACCCGCCTTTGACGGTTTCATAGGACACATAGCGCCGCCCATTGCGCGGATCGAGCCCGCCTAACGTCAACACGGCAGAAGTGCCTTGGCTGCAGGCCATCACTTGGTCCGGCATGAATTCAGCCAGCGCGCCCATCACCATATCGGCAGTTCGGTGGGACATTTCGTGGTTGGCATACACAACGGGTGCGGGGAATTCGACATTGACGACGGTGCCCTTGGGGGCAGTGACCTCAATTGCACGCCAGCAGCCGGAATTCGGTGGGATCAGGCTGTTGGGATCAATTGCCGTCTTCAATCCGCAGAACACGCCAGATGCGGAAACGGAAAGCGGCGCGTTCATTGGGCCAGCGACCTGAGCATCCGTGCCAGCGAAATCAACGGTGATCCTATCGCCGAATTTCTTCACCCGCATCCGGACCCAGAACGGGGCGTCGCTGCCGTCTGGATGGTCTGGAATGCCGTCGCCATCGCAGAAGTCTTCGAAATAGCCTTCGCCGTCCGGTAATTTGCTAAGGGCTGCGCGCATCAACCGGTCAGAATAATTCATGACATCGGCCATGTACTCGACCAGCCGTTCGGCGCCATACCGATCCGCCAGTGTTTTCAGACGTTCTGCCGCGCGCAGGGTTGCGGCGAGTTGGGAGCCAAGGTCGCCTTTGCGTTCATCTGGCGTGCGCACATTCGCCAGGATCACGGCTTCCAGCGCTTCATTCAGCACGCCCTTGTCGTAGAGGCGCACAGGCGGCAGGCGAAGCCCTTCGCCATAAATTTCGGTAACAGCACCGTAGCTGCCCGGTGTGGCAGAGCCGACATCGGGCCAATGGGCGCGGAGACACGTGAAGCCCAAAAGCACTTCACCATGGAATGCGGGCCGGACCACATTCACATCTGGCAGATGGCTGCCGCCGAAGTAAGGGTCATTGTGAATGAATACGTCGCCTTCATGGACGTCATCGCCAAAGGCTTGGACCACGGCACGCACGGCATCCGGCATTGAGCCTAGATGGATTGGCAGGTCTGGCCCTTGCGCCACCATATCCCCGGCGCGGTCAAACACGCCGCAGGAATAGTCGCCAGCGGATTTCAGGATGGGCGAGTAGGCGGTCTTCGCCAGTACGACCCGCATTTCCTCCGCGATTTTATAGAGGCTGTTTTTGACGATTTCGAATGTTGCAGGATCATTCTGATTTGGGGTGCTCATGCGCTTGCTCCCGTGATGCGGATATAGCCGTCGCTGTCCATTTCGGCCTGCCATCCTGGAGGAACAAGAATGGTGCTTTCCAAGGATTCAATTACGGCAGGGCCTTTGGCAGTGCGCCCTTTGGGCATTTTCACGCGGTCTAGAATTTCAGCCTGCAGCGTCTCACCTTTGAACAGAACGGCGCGATTGCCCTTCACTGGCTCAGCGCCGACCTGTGGTTCTTGGCGGATTGCGAGTGCGGGAATTTTACCGATGGCGGACACGCGGAGGCTGACAATCTGCACTGGCTCGCCCCGGTTATCATGCCCGTAAGTTTGCCGATGTCGGTCGTGAAATGCCTCTGCAGCGGTGGCCAGAGCATCTGCATCGAAGGATGATGCGGCTGGGACGCTCAATTCGTAGGACTGTCGCTCATAGCGCGCATCCATAGTGCGCTGGAATGCCCGGCGCTCTGGCGGTGTTCCTGCCCGGTCGAGCATGGCGGCACCCTCTGCCTCCAATTCTGCGAAGGCGGCTTCCATGGCGGCAGCGTCAGCGGTGTCAGTCGTGACATACACAGTGCGAACATAATCCCGCTGCAAATCAGACCCGACCAAACCAAGAGCAGAAAATGCGCCCGGGATTGGTGGGCAGATCACCTCTGCCATGCCGAGTTCTTCTGCGAGCGCTCCCGCATGGAGTGGTCCGGCGCCGCCAAACGCAGCAAGGGTGAAATCGCGTGGATCATGCCCGCGCTCAACGGAAACGATTTTGAGCGCCTCAGCCATGGCGTGGTTCACGATATCGATGACGGCTGCCGCTGCTGCACGGGCATCTATGCCAAGCGGCTTAGCAAGCTTCTCTGTGATGGCAGCTTCAGCGGCATCGAAATCAATTTCCATCTCGCCAGCCAGCAGGGAGCTTCTATCCAAATATCCGAGCAAGAGATTGCAATCCGTCACGGTGGGTTCTGTCCCGCCGCGCCCGTAGCAAACCGGTCCCGGTTCAGCCCCCGCACTGCCGGGGCCGACACGGAGACCGCCCGCTGCATCGACCCAGGCGATGGACCCGCCGCCAGCCGATACTTCTGCCAGATCGATCACAGGTACCCGAATTGGATGGCCGGTGCCGTTCATCCAGCGATTGGCGCTGGCGCCACCGCCGACTTCATATTCCGGCGTGGTTTCATACTTACCGTTTTGGATCAGGCTGGCTTTGGCTGTTGTCCCGCCCATGTCGAAGGAGAGCAGATCAGGCCGCCCACATTGCGCCGCCGCCAGCGCCGCGGCGACGACACCTGCAGCCGGTCCGCTTTCAACCGCCATGGCTGGCATGGCGACACCTTCGGCAGCTTCAAACACGCCGCCATTTGATCCCATAACATACATTGGCGGCAGGCCAAGTGCGTCTGTCGCCTGCACCAGCCGATCCAAATATGAGGCCAGAATTGGGCCGACATACGCGCAGACGGCGGTGGTGGACGCTCGCTCAAATTCCTTGATTTCAGGCAGGACTTCGCAGGAGAGGTATATGGGAATGCCGGGCAGCCCTGCGCGCAATCGTTCACCAAGGCGCTGTTCGTGGGCAGGATTCAGGAAGCTGAACAGCAAGGATACGGCGACGGCCTCTACTTTGTCCGCTTTAAGCGCCTCAATCAGGCCATCGATTTCATCTTCCGCCAGCGGTATTACGATTTCAGCGTCTGCGCCAATCCGTTCCGTGATCTCGAAGCGGCGGCGGCGTGGGGCCAGCACAGCGGGCGCGTCTTGGAATAAGTCATATAGGTCTGGCCGGGCGGAGCGGCGGAGTTCCAGCACATCCCTGAACCCGCGCGTCATGATGACGGCAGCACGGGCACCTTTCTCCTCAAGCAGCGCATTGGTAACGACAGTCGTCGCGTGCGCTAGAAGCCCAACATTGGCGGCCTGAACGCCATACCGTTCCATCGCTTGAGCGAGTGCGGAGAGGACCCCAGCTGCAAAATCCTGCGGCGTCGTCGGCGCTTTCGCGACGCCGATTTCGCCAGTTGCGTCATCCACAAGTGCGACATCTGTAAAGGTGCCGCCAATATCCACGCCAATTCGCCAAGCCATACGTATGCTCCGATGCAATCTTTATATCGCAAGAACGATGATACCCTTGCAGGCAAATATTGCCATCACTCGATAAGCGTACTCAGTTGAAGTAGAGTGTCGTACTTTTAAAAAGTGGACTAGGGTCAGGACTCATTAAAGGAATTCCCAAGTTTGCTGCAATCTGATTCACTTCTCCAGACATTGGGAGAGTGTGATGCAAGACGGGTTTTGGCTAACGGACGAGCAATTTCGACGCCTTGAGCCTTT
>CAJXVF010000269.1 GCA_913060845.1 uncultured Alphaproteobacteria bacterium
GTGGGCTCGGAGATGTGTATAAGAGACAGGTCTCTGGAGACTGCTGGCGCGCTTTGGTCCGGTTATCAGACCTTCCGCCAGTCGCTGAATGACCCTTACCTCTATAGCGAAAACCCGATGTTTAAGCAGATGGAGCAGCCTGGTCTCGGCAGCTACCCAATCCCCGGTGCGCCCATGTGGTTTGAAGGCCTAAAGCGCCTTGATCCCGCACCCGCACCACGTTTTGGACAGCATACTGATGAAGTGCTGGGCGATGTGCTTGGCTTAGCCTCTGGCCAGATTGGCGCGCTGCACGATAAGGGCGTGGTGCGCGGCTTGAAGGGGTGACGGTCAACGCTCCTCCTGACAGGGCGTCCAACGCTAGGGCGCTTCGAACGAAGAAGCTGCTGGAAGGCCCGATTGCGCCGACGCTACTTGGCTTGGCTACTGCAAACTTGCCGTTGATGATCGGACAGGCCGGCGCCGGGGTCGTTGAAGGTTGGTATATTGGGCAGCTTGGCGTTGGGGCGCTGGCGTCCGTGGCGCTGGTCTATCCGATCCTAATCATGATGCAGATGTGCGCCGCTGGCGCCATTGGCGGTGCCGTCAATTCCGCTGTGGCACGGGCCCTCGGCGCTGGGGCGCCTGACCGGGCCGCGAACCTCGTTATCCATGCTTGCCTGATTGCGCTTGGTGGCGCGCTCATGTTCATGATCCCAATGTTGATGTTCGGGCGTGAGGTCGTGGATTTCTTTGGTGCCACGGATGCGACCCGTGATGAAGCGATCGCCTATGCCAGTGCTGTGTTCCTGGGTGCGCCAACAGTATGGCTGGCGAATACTTTAGCCAGCGTCGTGCGTGGGTCAGGTGCAATGGCGATCTCTGCTGCAGCCATCTTCGGAGTGTTTGCGATCCAAATGGGGCTTGGCTCAGCACTAACGCTTGGCCTTGGCCCCTTCCCTCAACTTGGACTTCGTGGCGCCGCCTATGGGCACCTGTTTGGCTTCGCCGCCGCCACGCTGTTCCTTGGCTATTATGTGGCGTCTGGTCGGGTCGGCCTGCGCATTGATTTCGCCCGCATTCAACTCTCCACCAGCCAGTTTGCAGACATTCTGGGGGTTGGGCTTTTCGCGCTGGTCTCACCGCTGGTGAATGTTGCAACGGTGATGCTAATCACCGGGATTGTTGCCCGCTACGGCGCTGAAGCACTTGCGGGTTATGGTCTGGGCGCCCGGCTGGAATTTTTGATGGTGCCAATCGTGTTCGGCATCGGCACCTCATTAACGGCGATGGTCGGCGCGAATGCAGGCGCGGGCCAATGGGACCGCGCAAGACGCACCGCATTGACTGGCGGGCTGATCGCGGGTGCCATTACTGGCAGCATTGGCATCACAGTCGCGGTCTTCCCAGGCCTTTGGCTGGACATGTTCGTTAGCGATCCGGCCGCACGCGAGGCTGGCGCGCTTTATCTGCGCTACGCCGGACCGCTCTATTTCTTCCTTGGCCTCGGTCTCGCGACATATTTCGCAAGCCTAGGTGCCGGGCGGATGAAATGGCCGACAATTAGCCTTGGGTGCAGGCTGGCAGTCGTTGCTGGCGGCGGCACATTAGCCAGCGCGTACGGCCTTGAGGCAACATTTTTCGCAATTGGGCTAGGGTTTGTCGTGCTAGGTTGCATGAATGCCTGGGGCATCCTCTCAGGCGCATGGACGGCGCGATGAAAGACGGCGATACCGACGATCTCGAACTTACGCCTGCCTTGGCGCTCCAAGCCTATTCCATCGGCGTATTTCCGATGGCGGAACGTAGTGATTTGGATGCGATCTATTGGGTCGACCCTCGCTCGCGCGGTGTATTGCCGCTTGACACATTTCACGTCTCAAAACGTCTGCGCCGCAAAGTTCGCCAAGGCGCGTTTGACGTACGCACGGACACAAACTTCGACTGTGTGATTGAAGGTTGTGCCGCCCCGAGCACTATGGCCGGGCGGGAAGACACTTGGATAAATCCGCCAATAGCGCGGGTTTTCCGGGAACTGCACAGCATGGGCCATGCGCATTCCGTTGAATGCTGGCTCGATGGCGAACTCGTCGGCGGCTTGTATGGCCTAGCGCTTGGCGGCGCATTCTTCGGCGAAAGCATGTTCAGCCGGGCAACGGACGCAAGCAAAGTCGCCCTCGTCCATCTCGCAGCGAGACTGACCTATGGCGGGTTTACGCTTCTCGACTCGCAATTCCCGAACCCGCACCTCAACCAATTTGGGGCTGAGGATATTGGGCGCGCGGAATTCCGACGGCGGCTAGATACTGCGCTAGATCAACCGGCGCAGTGGCCAGTGGATATGCCAGAGGCGGCGCTGCACCAGTTCTTAGATAGACCCGCAGCACCACCAAAGAAGAAGCCTTAACCGCTACCAGCCAAGCGCATATGCGACACGGCGCGGATCAGCGCCTGCGGCCTTCATGCCTGTCTCCCGGTCATCCAGGATCATGCAGATTGAGCCTGCGAGCCATGTCCGGTCCGGCCACCAGTCAATCCTATGGCCACGCCCGGCTAAATCATCACCAGCGGCCTTATCCACCTTGCCCTCAAGGCGCAGTAGCCCCGGATGATAGTCATGTGGCTCAAAGCTGGATGGGAAGGAATAGCTGGCGAAACGCGGCGCCTCGACAGCCTCCTGCGGTCCCATGCCGAAGACGGCGACGTTGGCGAAGGTTTGCGCCATTGCCTGGGTCTGCACATCACCGCCGGGCGTTCCGAACGGCAGGAACGCCTTGCCGTTGCCACGCACGGCAATTGCTGGGTTCGGCGTAAGGCGCGGACGTTTACCGGGCGCAATGGATGAAGGATGCGATGGGTCGGTCCAGGACTGAACTCCGCGCGGGCTGACGTTCATGCCCGTCCCAGGCACCACAGCGCCATTGTAAGACCCGTCAGATGGAGTGGCTGAGAACACATTGCCTTTGCTATCCGCGACACAGAGATACGTCGTATCAAGCGCGCCGCCTGGATGCGGATTGTCCGTGACCGGGCTTGGCACATTCGCACCACGCCACGGATTGCCGGATGCATCGCCTGGAGGCGGCATTTCTGGAAACGCCTCACCCATTTTGATGCGGGCCATCTGGGCGTCAGCGTATTCCTCAGACAGCAGCGTTTCGATGGGAACGTCGATATAGCGTGGATCACCGAAATAGGCGTCACGATCAGCCATGACGAGCTTGGTCGCCTCAACCTGCGCATGGATGTAATCAGCGCTATTGTGGCCCATGCCTTTAAGGTCAAACCGTTTGAGGAGGTTCAGTTTCTCCATCAATGCCGGGCCTTGGCACCAAGGGCCACAGCCAAACACCTGCCAGTCACCAAAGCCGGATGAGACCGGCGGCTCAAGCGCCACCTGGAATTCCGCCAAATCCTGCATTGTCAGCCAACCGCCGACGTCCTTGTGGTAATCCGTGAACGCCTTCGCCAGATCGCCCTTGTAGAAGGCATTTCGGGCAGCTTGCAGGCCGGATTTGCGATCTGCGCCATTGCTTAGTGCCGAGGCTTCTTGATCAATCATATACTGAAGAGAAGCGCCTAACTCTTTCTGATAGAATAACTCTCCGATATCTACAGGCTGCCCGTCCTTAGGCAGATAGATCGCGGCTGCATGCGGATATGCCAGATAGTTTTCGCGGTTCTGCGTTATCGTCTGCCGGAGCAGCGCGTTCATCGGAAAGCCGTCGCGGGCGAAGCGAACGGCATAGTGCGCCACATCCCCAAAGCTCATCGTGCCATAGCGATCCAGCACCATGATCCAGGCTGCGGGGGCGGATGGAATGACCGTTCGCATCGGCCCAATCGGGATTGCGCCATTGTGCTTGCGGCGGAAATAATCGATGTCCGCCGCCTTCGGCCAACCGCCTAGGCCGGAGATCGTCTGCATCTCCGCCCGT
Source organism: uncultured Alphaproteobacteria bacterium (assembly GCA_913060845.1). GTDB lineage: Bacteria > Pseudomonadota > Alphaproteobacteria > Bin95 > Bin95 > VMCJ01. The sequence goes on from CAJXVF010000269.1 coordinate 3,918, forward strand.
TCCGCATCCCACACAATAATCGGCGCGACACCAGCAACGCTGACTAGGTCAGACTGCAGCACGCCTAACGCTAAACCAGCCGCGACGCCAGCATCCGTGGCGTTGCCACCTGCTTGCAGCACCTCAAAAGCGGCTTGGCTGGAATAGTAATGACCTGTCGAAACAGCGAACTGGCTGCCTTGGATTTCTGGACGTTCGGTGGACATCTCTCGGCTCCCCGGTTATTCGGCACGTACTAGTTTGCCCGAAATTGGATGCTCCCGTGAAGCTCAGTGATTTTGACTTCAATTTGCCCGACCACCTGATCGCCCAAACACCTGCCCGTCCACGTGACGCGGCGCGCATGCTGGGCGTCACTCCAGATGCGCTTTTCAACAAAGGCGTTATGGATTTACCGGGCCTACTTCAGCCTGGGGATCTGATGGTCGTGAACGACACCCGGGTCATTCCGGCGCGCCTGCGCGGTGTTCGCGGGCAAATGCGCGTGGATGCGACCCTGCACAAAGCAGTCGACGCATCCCGCTGGCTGGCCTTCGCACGCCCCGGTCGTCGCCTGCGCGTTGGTGAACGCGTTACGTTCGCAGAAGGGTTTGAGTGCACCGTTGAGGAAAAGCACGACGGCGGTGAGTTTCTGCTGGCGTTCGATGCGAGCGGGCCAGAGCTGATTGAGGCACTGCATCGCCACGGTGCGCCACCATTGCCGCCCTATATCAAGCGCCCCGATGGCGCATTGGATGAGGATGTGGCAGACTACCAAACACCGTTTGCTGCGCGCGACGGTGCCGTCGCAGCCCCCACCGCATCCCTCCATTTCACCGACCGTTTGCTAAAGGCCATCGCGGATCGTGGCGTCAAACGGGCGATTGTGACACTGCTGTCTC
>CAJXVF010000270.1 GCA_913060845.1 uncultured Alphaproteobacteria bacterium
CTATTCGTCGGCAGCGTCAGATGTGTATAAGAGACAGCCCCGGCACCGTATTTACGATCAACATCATCATAATTTCAGGCCTCGTCGCCAGCCTTGGCTATGTGCCCATGTCCATTGGCCTCCTAACCGGTGTGTTGCTGGTGGCGGGCGGGCTGCAAGGTAGCCTCATGCCAGCCAGGGACATGCTGGTTCGCCAGATCGCGCCCAAGGGCCAGATGGGCAAGCTGTTCGGCTTCACCTCAAGCGGCTTGGCGCTTGGCAATGCCGTGACGCCGGTGGCGTTTGGGTGGGTGATGGATAATGCCGATCCGCGCATTATCTTCTACGCCAGCGCCGGGTGCATGCTATTGGCCTTGCTGACGTATGTCGAAACCCGCCGCCAAGCAAAATAACTCCAGGCTGACAGTTTTATGACCCACACAATTACGCTGCTGACCTTCGATGAAGTGATCGAAGTTGAGGCTGACGAAACCATCCTCGAGATCGCGGTTGAGGAGAATATTCCGTATCCATTTGGCTGCAGATCTGGGAACTGCGGTGCCTGCAAATCCAGGCTGGTGCTGGGCGAAGCGCATATGCGTGAGCATTCGTCTATGGCGCTGACAGCTGATGAGGCGGCGCGCGGGCTCGTCCTCGCCTGCCGTGCCGAACCCCGGTCCGACTGCACGCTGGCCGTCGTCAATTATGATGATGCGCTGGTCCACCCGCTAAAGCAGCTTGTCGGCGAAGTCTCGGCCGTAGAAAAACTCACCCACGATATCGCCGCCGTGCAGATCACTCTACCAGAGCCGATGGACTATACCGCTGGCCAGTTCGCCGCCGTCGCGTTCCCGGGCTTCCCGGCGCGGGACTATTCCTTTGCCAGCCCGCCGAATGATCCGACCCGCCTTGAATTCCACATCCGCCGCATGGGCGATGACGGCGTCTCAGCCTTCGTATTTGACCAACTCGCAGCAGGCGAACCGGTCGCCGTACATGGCCCCATGGGCTACGCGTTTTTGAGAGAGGCGGAGACCGGTCCGATTTTCGCCATTGCTGGCGGCTCGGGCCTGGCACCGATCCGTGCTATTCTGCAATCAGCGCTCGCCAAGCCGGATGCAGCGGACCGACCCGTCCGATTGTGGTTTGGCGCACGGACGGAAGCGGACGTTTATCTGGAAGACGAACTCAAGGCCTTGGCAGCCCAGCACCCAAGCTTCAGCTATGAAATTGTTCTGTCGGAACCGGAAGCGGGCAGCGCTCGTCGCGCCGGGTTCGTCACTGAGGCTTTCAAAACTGACACCGCGGCCCTTGGCGCTGATCCCTTAGATGGCGCGCGCGCATATCTCGCAGGCCCGCCGCCGATGGTCGAGGCAGGCGTTGAGCTTTTCAAGACGTCCGGGCTGGATCAGGCGCGTATCCATGCGGATGCCTTCTATACAGAAGCTGAAAAAGCCGCCCTTACTGGCGCGTAATTCTTCGAAACTGGGTGTGAGCGCATTGCTTCTACGAAACTATATGCTATATCGTGCATATAGATTTTGCGGATGACCACGGTCACCGCTCTAAACCCAAGCCCCACATCAGATTTCCGGAGATTCCTCGATATGCTCGACTATAAGGTTAAAGACATCAGCCTCGCCGATTGGGGCCGCAAAGAGATCGCGATCGCCGAAACCGAAATGCCGGGCCTGATGGCGCTGCGCCAGGAATTTGGCGAAGCACAGCCGCTCAAGGGCGCTCGCGTCGTTGGCTGCTTGCACATGACGATCCAAACCGCCGTGCTGATCGAAACGCTGACAGCCCTTGGTGCAGAAGTTCGCTGGAGCTCCTGCAACATCTTCTCGACCCAAGACCAAGCCGCCGCTGCTATGGCAGTTTCTGGCATTCCGGTTTTCGCCTGGAAGGGTGAGACGGAAGAAGAATATCTCTGGTGCATCGACCAGACGATTGAAGGCCCAGACGGTTGGCGCCCAAATATCCTGCTGGATGACGGCGGCGACCTCACAGTCATCGTGCATGAGAAATATCCGGAACTGATGGCTGATATCCGCGGCGTGTCGGAAGAAACCACGACCGGCGTGCATCGCCTTTATGACATGGCGAAGGCTGGCAAGCTGATGTGCCCAGCCATCAACGTCAATGACAGCGTTACCAAGTCGAAGTTCGACAACCTCTATGGCTGCCGCGAAAGCCTGGTTGACGGCATCAAGCGCGCAACGGACGTTATGCTCGCTGGCAAGGTCGCCCTTGTCGCTGGTTATGGCGATGTCGGCAAAGGCTCTGCCGAGAGCCTGCGCAGCCAGGGTGCACGCGTACTAGTAACTGAAGTTGACCCGATCTGTGCTCTGCAGGCGCTGATGGCCGGTTACGAAGTCACCACCATGGAAGAAGCCGCACCAAGCGCGGATATTTTCGTGACGGCGACGGGTAACAAAGACATCATCACCATCGACCATATGCGTGAGATGAAAGACCGGGCGATTGTCTGCAACATTGGCCATTTCGATAACGAAATCCATGTGGATGCGTTGCGCAATATGAAATGGCACAACGTGAAGCCCCAGGTTGACGAAGTCGAATTCCCGGACGGCAAACGGATCATTCTGCTGGCTGAAGGCCGGCTCGTGAACCTCGGCTGCGGCACCGGCCATCCTAGCTTTGTAATGAGCGCCAGCTTCTCTAACCAGGTGCTGGCTCAGATCGAGCTTTGGACCAACAATGCCAGCTACGAAAACCAAGTCTATGTGCTGCCAAAGCACCTGGACGAAAAAGTGGCGGCGCTGCATCTGGAACGCCTAGGTGCTAAATTGACCACCCTAACAGCAGATCAGGCCGCTTATATCGGCGTGACTGATGACGGGCCGTTCAAGCCAGACTACTATCGCTACTAGCACGATCTGCTAGGACGATTTCTGGCTGATCTAAATCGGAACAATAGCCAGGGGGCTGAATATGGCGGAAGGCGGCGCGATTATCGTTTTGGCGATTATCGCGGGCCTTGCGCTGGTCCTCGCGGCGACGTTCGCCATCCTTTGGCATCGCCGGAGGCCGGGAGCGCTTCAAGCTGAATCCGCCAGATTTAAATCAGCCGCTATGATCGCGGAGCGGAGCCGCCAGGCGGCGGACGCCCGCGCTGCGTTCCTATCTGAAATCCTCGACGCGCTGCCAAGCCCCGTTTGGCGGCGCGCCGACGATCTAGAATTGATCTACGCAAACAAGGCCTATGCAGAAGCCGTCGGTGCCGATACGCCGGCGGCCGCCTTGCTTGATAATATGGAGATCGGCGGCGTGGAGGCCCTAGACCTCGCTCGCCGCGCTCATCGTACCAATGCAACACTCTCTGAAAGCCGCAAGATTGTCGTCAGCGGCAAGCGCCAGCTTGTTGAAACGACAGAACGGCCTCTCGGTGGCGAGGAACCTGGCGGCGGCCTGATCGGCGACGCCCGGGACGTCACAGCGCTGGTAGAAGCGCAAGATGGCCAAGCCCGCCTCGTTGCCGCCCATGCCGAAGTGCTGGAGAGGGTTGGATCAGCCGTCGCAGTCTTCACTGGCGGGCGCCAGCTCGCGTTCTGCAACAAGGCCTTCGTTGACCTGTTTGGCCTCGACCCTGCGCGGATTGAGCAACGCATCGGCATCACCGAACTCCTGGATGATCTGCGTCGCCTCCGCATGCTGCCGGAAGTCATCGACTTCGCAGCGTTCAAGGCAGAGCGAGCGGCGGAATTCCAATCCCTGATGCAGCCGCGCGATGAATTTCTGTTTCTGGCGAATGGCCGGACGCTGAAGGAAACCGCAGCCCCCCATCCGCAGGGTGGCCTTATCTATGTGTACGAAGATGTCAGTGATCAAATAGCGCTCGAACGCTCTTATCACACGCTAAATCGTGTCCAACGGCAAACACTGGATGCGCTTCAGGAAGGTATTGCGCTCTTCGGGGAGGACGGCAAGCTTCGGCTGTCGAACCGTGCGTTCAACGCTTTATTCCGGGCTGAAGATGATGGCCTGGATGCCGCCCCGCATGTGGCCGCACTCGCAGATGTTGCGGGTAAGTCGCTCACCGATGAGACCTGGAATATTGGCCGCCAGGAAATGATCGACGCTGTGACGAGCCGAGCGCCTGCAAAACTTCGGGCGCAATCGCATGATGGCCGCACGCTAGAAATCGAAACCGCGCCCCTTGCAGACGGGGGCGTGCTGACGGCGATGTATGACGTCTCCGACACCCATGCCGTTGAAACAGCACTGCGCGGACGGGCCGAAGCGCTTGAAGAAGCGGACCGGCTCAAGAACGAATTCCTGTACGTTATCTCCTACGAACTCCGCACACCGCTAACAACGATCACCGGGTTCGCGGATCTGCTTCGTGCAGGCGTGGCTGGCGACCTCTCCGAACGTCAAGGTGAGTATCTGGATGATATCCTGTCTGCTGGCGGCGCGTTCATAGCGCTCGTCGATGACATTATTGATGTAGCAGCGATTGAAGCTGGGCGCGCGCCCCTAGAACGAACACCCACATCTGCCGCAGACGCCGTCGCCAAAGCTGCCAGCGATGCGGCTGAGCGGATTGCGCCACAGCCACTGAATATCGCCCCAAATGTCCAGTATGGCCTGACGCTGGATGCAGACGCCGAACGGCTCTGCCAGATATTCACACGCCTAATTATGGTCGCCGGACGGTATGCCCGTGATGGCGACGCAGTTGTTGTTACGGCCAAAGGCGATGGCGAATGGGCAATCCTGACTGTCACTACCGGCAATATTGATTCGGATGAAGCAAACACCCCCTTCGCACCAAATGCGCCCGACACAGATGCC
>CAJXVF010000271.1 GCA_913060845.1 uncultured Alphaproteobacteria bacterium
CCCCCTATCAGGTTGTCGATAGTGCGGACGATATTCGCCATGCGCTTCAGAGCCTTGGCGCGCCGGTCATTATCAAAACCCGGCGCTTTGGCTATGACGGCAAAGGCCAGGTGCGTGTTGAAACTGCGGACGAGGCGGACGCTGCATGGCGTGATTTAGGCGAAGCGCCGTCAATCGCTGAAGGTTTCATCGGGTTCGAACGAGAGATTTCGGTCATCGCAGCGCGCGATATCCATGGCCACACGGCTGCCTATCCGCCAGTCGAAAACATCCACGAGAACCATATTTTGCGAACAACCCTGGCACCTGCCCAGAATCTTGGTCCACTGGCTGCAGAGGCCGAAGCCATGGCGATGCGGGCAATGGATGCGCTGGATATGGTCGGGCTGTTGGCCGTCGAGATGTTCGTGACGCCAGATGGTCGCTTGTTGGCGAATGAAATGGCGCCGCGCCCGCATAATTCCGGCCATTGGACCATGGACGCGGCGGCGACGTGCCAGTTTGAGCAATTGACCCGGGCTGTCATGGGCTTGCCGCTCGGTGATCCATCGCCAACTGCTATGGCGGAAATGCACAATCTTCTGGGCGACGAAGCAGATAGCTGGCCAGAACTGCTGGCTGATCCAGGCGTCGCGTTGCATCTATATGGGAAGGCGGAAGCCCGCCCTGGCCGCAAAATGGGCCATTGGAACCGCCGCACCGGCCCCGTTCCAAACTCCAAGGGCGGTTAACCGTTCTGTGACGCGGCCCTGTTAGAGTCCAGCCAAGATTTACATAAGGAACTGTAATGGCGCGGATTTTGTTGGCCGAAGACGATGATTCTATGCGCGCATTCCTCAAGCGCGCGTTAGAGCGGGCTGGCCACGATGTGGAAGCGGTCGGCGACGGCGTGGATGCTTTGGCGGCCTTGATTGCAGATCGGTTTGATTTGCTACTGGCGGATATTGTCATGCCTGGCCTGGACGGCATCGAGCTTGCCCGCCGCGCATCTGATGATGATCCGGCGATGCGCGTCGTGCTGATTACTGGCTTCGCCGCCGTTGCTCTTAGGGCGCACAGTGAAGCGCCGAGTGCAGCGCAGGTTTTGACCAAGCCAATCCATCTCCGTGATCTCGTATCACAAGTAGACGACATTCTCGCAGCCTAGGCTTAGACTTGCGGCCTCGACACGTTCGGAGGCGGCACCATGTCCTATGATCCCAGTTCTTTTCGCGGGCTGACGTTTCACGATGCGCGCGATGCATTCCGTGATGGCACCGATACGCCCAGGGCCTATCTGGAACGCTGTCTGGAGGCTGTCGCTGCGCGCGAGCCTGTGGTCCAGGCCTTTGCCCATTTGAACGAAGCCGCAAGCCGTGCCGCCGCAGATGAAAGCACGGCGCGCTGGCAAGCGGGGCGTCCACTGTCTCCTATTGATGGCATGCCGATTGGCATCAAAGATCTCCTGGAAACCCGGGATATGCCGACGGAGATGAACTGCGCTGGACTGCAGGGCAATTTCCCGAAGAAGGATAACGCGGCCGTCCGCGCGCTACGGGACGCAGGAGCGGTGATCTTCGGGAAAACCGTGACGGCAGAACTCGGCGGTTCCCATCCAGGCCCGACGACCAATCCGTTTGATGCGGCGCGCACGCCGGGCGGATCGTCTTCAGGCTCCGCCGCCGCTGTTGCAGCTGGAATGATGCCAGCGGCGATTGGAACACAGGTTGGCGGATCAATCATCCGCCCTGCCGGATATTGCGGCAATATCGCGTTGAAACCGACCCAAGGTGCCATCAATCGCGGTGAGCGCCAGGCGACAAGCATGAGCACCCACGGTGTCCATGCCAATGCATTTGAGGATATGTGGCATGTCGCTTTCGAGATCGCAGCGCGGGCCGGCGGGGACCCTGGAAAACGCGCCCTGAACGGCCCGCCTGAAGCGCCAGCGGCGGCAAAACCGGAGGCGCTGATTGTATGGGAAACAGCTGGATGGGCTGGGCTCGATAGCCAAACCATTGATGCATTCGAATTGCTGCTAGAACGTTTGGCCGCCGCCGGCGTGCGCCTGCTACGCCGGGCGACGTCCCCAGAAGCCCGCCGTCTCGAGGATGCAATTGCGGAGGCTACGCGGATTTGTGTGCAGATCACGGGGTGGGAAAATCGGTGGGGCAATCGGAACTTGGCGGATATCGGCCAGGGTGCCATCAGCGATCGGGCGCTTGCTGTGCTGGAAGCGGCAGAGCGCATGACGCCAGCGGAGTATCAGACCGCGTTGGCGGATCGCGCTGCTGCCCAGGCGGTGCACGCGGAACTTGGGCCGGCCGCGGACGCTGCAATCAGCCTATCCTGTCCCGGCCCAGCTCCACTCTGGGCTGGCGATGTTGCAGGCGCTCCGCTAGCGCGGAGGCCAACCGGCGACGCCATCTTCAACTATCCAAGCTCAATGCTGTTCGCGCCAGTTGTGACAACGCCGATGTTGAGCGTTGGCGGCATGCCAGTCGGTGTGCAGCTAATTGGCATGCAACATCAAGATGCCCGCATGGCCGCCCTTGGTCGTTGGATGCGTGAACACATCCCGCCGGTTACTGCCTAAAGCTCTGTCACTGCACATGAAAAGAGGGCGCTCCCGTTAGGAAGCGCCCTCCATTTCGTTGCGTCGCGCTACGATCTATTTCGCGCTGTAGGTCTTGACGGAATGGACGGCCCACGTGCCGCCAGCGTTGATGAATGAATAGCCATTGAACGTTCCGTCGTAGGACGTGTCGCGGCTTTCCAGAATGCGGTCGCCGTCTACGTCAACGGTTACTAGGCCATTCTTGTCCCGGGCAAATACCACTGCGCGGCGGCGGCCATTGCCAAGGTTCACGCCTGTCTTTGAGGCGACAGTGCGGGTTTGCCCGTTGTTCCGAACCAGGATTGAGAGCCGATTGTTGGCCGTTTCATCGAAGGACAGGCGATAGCCGCTGCCAATGTCATTGCCGATATAGGGGCCAAGATGCATCCGAACCTGGTCGTTCAGATTGCCGAGAACAGAGGTTTCGACCTTGAAGGCATTGGAGAGATCCGCGCTCTGGGATATGGCGGCAACCTGATTGAGGTTCACCCCGAGCGCTTGCCCGAGTAGGCCGCGAATTATCTGATCACCAGGGTTTTCGTGGGCGGATTGATTGACCTGCGAAACAAGGCCCTTACCAGCCGATGCATCCCATGCGCCCGCGCCGGCAGTCCAAGGTGGGTTGGATGTGTAATTGCCGTCGCTGAAATCATCCGACATCCGAAGCGTGTATTCAATGCCGCTGCTTGCCGTGGTTTTGCCGCCCGTTGAGGCGGTGGCCGAGCCGGATGTTTCGATGTTCAGGCTCTCCAGCAGATTTGCAGTAATGCTGGCAGATGCCCCTAGCTGGTTCTGGCGGCGATAGGCCTGAATAGCATTGCGTGTGGAGGGGCCCATGACGCCATCAGCAGGGCCGGCCGCATAGCCACGGCTGTTCAGCCCGGCTTGCACAGCGCGAATGTTCTCGCGTATATCGAGGGATGCGGGTACGCCTTCCTTCAGCGCTTTCGCTAGCTTCTCGCTCGGTTCACCGTCGATCACGTCGCCCCGATCCCGCTGATAAGCGCGGATAGCGGCTGTAGTCTTGGAATCAATCCGACCATCAACGGGGCCAACATTGTAGCCGCGGATCCGCAAGCCATTTTCGATGTCGGCGATGTCGGCGATGTCGCGTGTTGATAGACCTTCGTCATCCCCGTCCTGCGCTTCATCACGCGCTTTGATGCGCACATGGCGGACGAGCTGGCGGTCTAGATCACCGGTAACTGCAAGGCCGTTATACCGTTGATAGTCGCGGATAGCGGCCGGGGTACGGAAATCCACATCACCGGTGGACACTACATTGTAGCCAAGCTTCTGGAGGCGCGTTTGCGTCCGCGAGATTACAGCCTTTCGGCGATCACCGTCGCCGCCGCCTGTGTTCGCTTTTTCGCCATTATTGCGAATATGGACGAGCAGGCCGGTGCTGGCTTGGCCCGTTACGAGCAGATTGTTCTTCCGTTGATACGCGCTGATTGCGGAGGATGTCCGGGAACCGAAATAACAATCGGCTGGACCGGCGTCATACCCGCGCTGGTTAAGCTCATACTGCACGTCGCGGACGACGGAGCTGTAGGCTGCCTTCAGCAGCAGGGCAGACGCAGGCGCAGGTGCCGGCAGCGGGGCTGCGAGGGCGGATTGGCCGATTAACGTTGCGGCTGCGAGGGCCGTCATGGATGCGGCGGCGGTTTTGAATTTCATGGAATTGATGCCTCTTTATCTCAGGGATTTCGGGGTCGGTATGTGCTGAAGTAACGGCCACCTTGAGGATTCCGTTCCATGCTTCGTTAATTACGTTGCATCGGGAGGCGGGGCGGGTTAGTCACTAGCGAGATCGCTATCGGCTTAAAATGAATAGCGAAAAGATGAACAAGGGAGGGTTTCGCGTGGTTGATACGATCAACCTTGCGATCGCTGTGCATCCGGGAGTTTCGCGGGCATGACAGCATTGCTTGAAGTGAGTGGCGTAGAGGTTCGGTTCGGCGGCATTGTCGCTCTGGACGGCGTGACATTTACGATTCCCAAAGGCGATATTGTCGGTCTGATTGGGCCGAATGGCGCGGGTAAAACCACGCTGTTCAATTGCCTATCCCGGCTCTACACGCCGAACTCTGGCGACATCACGTTCAAGGGCGAATCCATTCTCGGCAAAAAGCCGGATTGTTCAGCCCCCACTGAGTGGTCCGGGTGTAATGTTAGTGCATAGACGGTCTTTGCTC
>CAJXVF010000272.1 GCA_913060845.1 uncultured Alphaproteobacteria bacterium
GAGATCTCCACCTCTCTATTCGTCGGCAGCGTCAGATGTGTATAAGAGACAGTCTGATTATGGCGAGACCTTTTAGGCATGGCATCCTCGCCCTTCAGGCCCGTTGGCTTGGCTTTACACGGCTTTTCACAGGCTTTTGCACCTCCTTCACCGCACCCGGTCCAGCAGCGCCAGCGCGGCGCGAAGCCCTGGATCGCGCTGGTCGCGCGTCGGGCTATCAATGGATGCGCTGCGTCGATTAGAATGTAGTCTAAGCCCTAGAACGAGGGAGGCCGCTTCCATGCTGAATTCAGAACAGATTGAGCATTATCACGAGCATGGCTACGTGATTCCAGATTTCCAAATGCCAGAATCCGTGCTGGATCGCGTGAAAGAGCGGCATGCGGCGTTGGTGGAACGACGGCCAGACTTTCGCAACTACTGCCCGGCGCTGCTGGATCAAGACGAGGCGTTCGTTGAGATTTGCGACAATGCCGTGATCCTAGATATGGTCGCGCAGCTGATTGGCCAGGATATCGCGCTCTGGAATTCAAGTTTCTTTGCGAAACCGGCGCTGAACGGCCAGCGCACGCCTTGGCATCAGGACGGCAAGTTCTGGCCAATTCGCCCGCTTGCAACATGCACTGCATGGCTCGCCGTTGATGATGCGACAATCGAGAACGGCTGCCTCCGCATTATTCGCGGTTCCCACAAGGACCGGGCTATTAAGGCTCATAACGCACTTAATGAGGATGCGGACGTGACCTTGTTTGAGGAGCTTGATCCCTCAACCTATGACGAGGCAGATGCCGTCGATCTGGTGCTGAAAGCTGGCCAAATATCCCTGCATGATGTTTTCTTGCTGCATGGATCGGAAGCCAATGCCTCTCCCAATCCGCGCCGGGGTTTGACGATGCGGTTTATGCCGACGATGAGCCTATTTGATCGCGAGATTGCCGCAGCAGATGCCAAGGCCCGCAATATCGTCGATCATTCCATGCGGCCCGTATATCTAATGCGGGGGATGGATCAGCATGGTGGGAACCAATTGATTCCGCACTAACTACCTGAGCGATTTAAAGAATGCCTGCAGCATTTCCTTGGATTCTGCTTCCCGGATGCCGCCAATGATATCTGGTGCGTGGCGACAGGTGGGCCGCTGGAAGACGCGGGCGCCATGGTCCACAGCCCCACCTTTTGGATCATAAGCTGCGAACACCAAGCGCCGGATGCGGGCATGCTCAATTGCCCCTGCGCACATGGCGCAAGGCTCTAGCGTCACCACCAAGTCGCATTCAGGCAAGCGCGCATCGCCAAGTAGGGCTGCGGCTTGGCGTATCGCCAGGATTTCAGCGTGGGCCGTTGGGTCTGGTGTTGTTTCTACAAGATTATGCGTCCGCACAATCACTTCACCCCGATGCAGGATAGCAGCACCTATCGGCGCTTCGCCTTGGGCAGCGGCGTCACGGGCAGCGGCAAATGCTGCATCTAAGGCTTGATCATCGGGGGACAGGGGGCGCATCGCGTGGTAAATACACGATTCTCGGGAAATGGAGAATGTGTGCACCAATGTATGTAGTTCAGTTTGACCAATTTGGTCCGCCAGAAGATGTCGTGGCTTGTGTCGAATTCGAGACGCCGAAGCCGGCTGCTGGTAAGATTCTGGTCGAGGTCGAGGCATTTCCAATCAATCCGGCAGATTTGCTGCAGATTGAAGGCCGCTACGCCGTAAAGCCCCCGTTGCCTGCACGGTTGGGTGCCGAAAGCTGCGGCATCGTTACCGAGCTTGGGGAGGGTGTGACGGAATTTGCAATCGGCGACCGAGTTATGGTGCTGGCGCGCGAAAATTGGGCGAGCCATCGATGCATTCAATCGGCTGAGGCCTTAAAGTTGCCCGCTGACGGCGATCCCCTCCAATATGCAATGCTCAAGGTGAATCCCGCGACTGCGACGCTGATGTTGACCGAATACGTGACATTGGAGCCTGGGGACTGGGTCATCCAAAACGCCGCTAATTCGGGCGTTGGTGCAGCGCTGATCAGGATCGCCAAGCAGCGCGGATGGCGGACACTCAATGTCGTCCGTCGCGATGACGCAGGGGAGCGCGTAAAAAATTGGGGCGGTGATGTAACGCTGATGGATGGCGAAGACTTGGTGGATCAAGTCAATGCTGCGACTGGTGGTGTTGCCCCTAAGCTGGCGATTGACGCTGTTGGTGGCGCGGCGACCAAGCGCTTGTCTCAGTCCTCCGCTGATGGCGCTATCGTCGTCAATTATGGTCTGTTGTCAGGCGATGCCTGTATGATGGAGGCGGCTGATTTGATTTTCCGCCAGCAAACGCTCACCGGGTTCTGGTTGGGCGGCATTTTTCAGAAAATCGGACGGCCCGCTATCGAGGCCCTATACGGCCAGCTAGCCGAAGATACCCGCACTGGCGCACTCGTCACTGATGTAGAGGCGGTATACGCAATCAAAGATATCAAGGCCGCCGTGGCCCATGCCGGCAAGGGTGGGCGCAATGGTAAAGTCCTAGTGAGGCCAAATTCATGATACGCGCACTTCACGTCATCACAGCAATGGCCTTGGCGATGATCGTCGTTCTAGGCAGTGTTGCAGAGGCGCAATCGGTACGCCAGACGGGGCGGACTTTCCGCGATTGGACGGAAGCCTGCGAAGCCGGGGACCAGGGGCAGGAGGTCTGTTTTGTCTTTCAGCGGGTCTCATACCAAGGCAAGCAGGTTGCGAATATCACGCTTGGTTTCAAGCCAGGGAAGCGCGGTCCTGTTGCGGTGATTAATATGCCGCTCGGCGCTGTTCATTTGCCAGATGGTTTGCGCGTGCGCACGGACCAGGGCGTTGATGGCTGGGGGGCGTTTAAGTTCTGCGACAAGCACGGCTGCCATGTAGAGCTTGATGTTGAGCCTCAGCTTCTGGCGGCAATGCAGGCCGGATCCAATGGCTGGCTGCTATTCTATGATTTGCGGCGCGAGGCAATCCAGTTGCCATTTTCCTTGCGTGGCCTGACTGCCGGGTTACAGTCTTTGCGGCGATAGGGGCGCTGACTTGGTAACGGAAAGCTAGGACGGCAACGGGACATTAACCAGATGTAGCGTTTGTAAGCCTCTATCAATCTCGGTGGGTGAGACTAGATGGCTAAGGTGCGGCTGCCACTGTATCAACTTGAATCTAAGTGGGCAATTGCGGCTCTCATCGCAGGCCTGCTGCTGGCTGTAGCACTTTGGGCTGTATGGTCTTGGAATGATTCAAGATATTTCGTTAGCCGTAATCTGCTCCATCAAAGCCGGGCAGCCCATCTCCCGCTTTCAATTATGTTGGAAAATGCTGAAGCGCGCCTCGCTGCAGTTGCCGCCAAACCACGTCATATCCGTGATGGGATTGTTCTTGGAGCGGCAGATGGTGCGGCTGAAGGCATAATTGTTGCGCCAGATATTGATTTGGTATCCGCTAGTTTAGCTACGCAGATGCGACAAGCGATCGCCAATAGGGGGACGGTCGACCAGGACTTAGCCTCCCCTTCCAACTCGATGGTAAATGGCGGGCCATTCTTGCAACACTAGATAGCGATGATCATGTCCTAGCCGCCACAATTGAACTCGACCGCCTAAGCAGCCTTTGGACTGATATCGGGGAAGACGCCGCAGATTCAATCGCAATCGCGACGGCGGACGGCCTAATTTGGTGGCGCAGGCCGATGTTGGATGGGCTCAATGGCAAGGACGCCAGCAAGGGGCCGTTGTTCCAGGCGATTAGGCAGTCCGGCGCGCTGACCGGCGTATCAGACATTGAGGCAGTGAACACGGACGGCTCTCATCGTATTGTCGGCTGGCGGTTCGACCCTAAGTATCAGCTTTACGTCATGTTCACGCAGCCGCGCTCGGCGGTGCTCGCCTGCTGGCTTGGGCGATTCCCATTTTCGTTGGCCATTGCAATCGTGCTTGTGCTGGCAGCATTGATTATGGCCGTTCGCGCATCCAGATCGGATCGTGAGCGCGTAAAGGCGAAGAAATTAGCGGATGAGAGCGAGCAGCGGCTTGCGGATTGGGCGCGGGCAAGCGCCGATGTTTTCTGGGAAACAGATACAGAGCATCGACTAACCCATATCAGGACGGTCGGAGAAGAACTCGAAGAAGGCGCACTAGACGGTCTCTTCGGTAAAACGCGCTGGCAGCTCGCGCGGGTTCGAACGCCGAAGGATCATCCCGAATGGCAGTCGCACATCGTTGATCTTGAGGCGCGGCGGGCGTTTAAGAACTTTGAATACGGCATTGATACGAAAACCAACGGCATCGTATGGGTTCGGTGTTCAGGCTCGCCGATGTTTAGCGCGAGTGGCGAGTTCCTGGGCTATCGGGGCGTCACCAGCGACATCAATAAGGAACGGCAGGGTGAGTTGGATCTTGCGGCCTCTCGGACCGCAGTCGCAGCGTCTGAGCAGCTTCTACGCGCCGTGATTGATGAATTACCGGCGACGGTTAGTGTCAAGGATCCCAAAGGTAAGTTACTGATTTACAACAAACAGTTCGCGCAAATATTCAACCTTGAACAGGATAGCGACGGCATCGGTAAACGGATGACAGACGCTATTCCAACCGACATTGGCCAAGCCATCAACACCCGGGATCGGCTTGTTCTGGAAACCGGCAAACCACTAGAGCTCGAACGGCCGGCTGGCGACTACATTCTGCACATTATGAAATATCCGCAGCTCAATGAAGCGGGTGAGAGCATCGGACTAGTAACAGTTGGTTACGACATCACGGAGCGTCGGCGGGCGGAGCAGCGTTTGGC
>CAJXVF010000273.1 GCA_913060845.1 uncultured Alphaproteobacteria bacterium
ATCTACACCTCTCTATTCGTCGGCAGCGTCAGATGTGTATAAGAGACAGATGCGCGGCTGCTGCTAGCTGTTGGTTTGCTTGGCGGCTTCACAACGTTCTCGTCATTTTCGCTGGATGCCTTGTCACTATGGCAACGGGGCGAGGCGGCGTTGGCGGCTTTTTATGTGCTGGGCTCCGTCGCGGCGGGGCTTGGCGGATTTGTATTGGGACTGAAATTAATGCGGGGTGCGGTATGAGCGGCGTACAGCAATTGGCGGTGCGCGCGGCGGAAGCCGGGCTCCGGATCGATAAATGGTTCAAGCGCCGGTATCCGGACTTGACCCATGGGCGTTTGCAGAAGCTCGCGCGCTCTGGCCAGATCCGGCTGGACGGTAAGCGCGTGAAATCGGGTGACCGGGTGGAAGAGGGCCAGATTGTTCGCGTACCGCCGCTTGGCGACGCGCAGACATTCCGGGCCAAGCCGCCGCCAGCACCGAGGCGCAAGGAAGTATCCGACGCGGATGCAGACATGATCCAGTCGGCGGTGATCTATCAGGATGCTTCTGCCATCGCCATCGACAAACCGCCTGGCCTTGCGACGCAAGGCGGCACCGGCACGACGCGTCATGTGGACGGCATGCTGGATGCACTGGCAGAGGACGGGGAGCGGCCACGGCTGGTCCACCGGCTCGACCGGGATACGTCTGGCGTACTGCTTCTGGCACGGACGCAGAAATCTGCGGCGAAGTTAACGGCGTCTTTCCGGGACCGGTCCGCCAAGAAACTGTATTGGGCGCTGGTCGCTGGCGTCCCTGACCCGGCACGCGGCAAGATTGATCTTGCGCTGAAGAAGGCCGGTAGTCGCGGTAACGAACGCATGGTCTGGGACGATCCAGAAGGCGATCGAGCGATTACGTTCTATGCAACGCTGGAGAAGGCAGGCAAGGCCGCTTCATTCGTTGGGCTGATGCCGCAAACTGGCCGCACACATCAACTTCGCGCGCACATGGCGGCCATTGGCCATCCCATTCTGGGCGACGGTAAATATGGCGGCGAAGATGCGCGACTGCCCGGCATGGGCCTGCCAAAAGGCATGATGCTGCATGCCCGCGCGCTTGATATTCCGCACCCAACGGAGCGCGGCAGGTTGCGGATACACGCGGACCTGCCAGCGGCGTTTCAAGAGGCGCTGACGACCTTTGGCTTCGTTCCGGGTGAAGCAGGCGACCGCTTGCTTGATGAGGACTTCCGATGACGGAATTCGCCGTATTTGATTGCGATGGCACTCTGGTCGATAGCCAGAGACGGATTATTGACGCCGTGCGCGGTGCCTGGACCGGCGTGGGGATGACGCCGCCAGCGGATGAGCCTATCCGGCGCATTGTCGGCCTTGCCTTGCCGCAAGCTCTGCAAAAGCTTGCGCCGAACTCTAACGCTCTACAATTGACTGAATTGGTTGAGGGGTTCAGGACGACATTCCATGCCCAAGAATCCGATCCCGCCTATGACGAGCCGCTGTATGAGGGCGCATTAGAGGCGCTAGTGGCGCTCCGGGATGATGGATTTACGCTTGGTGTCGCGACGGGCAAGGGGCGGCGCGGGCTGCGCAAGACGCTCACGACCCATGGCATTCTAGATTGGTTCGCGGTGCTGAAGACGGCAGATGATGGCCCAAGCAAGCCGCACCCTAAGATCCTAGAAGATGCAATGTTGGAAGTTGGCGCGTCACCAGCGACGACAGTCATGCTCGGCGACACCGCCTATGACATGGCGATGGCGCGGTCCGCTGGCGCGCATTGCCTGGGCGTCGCATGGGGGTATCACGCGCCGTCCGATCTGGAAGCTCACGGCGCCACAAAGATTATCCACAAATATGCGGATGCGCCGGGTGCTGTTCGTGAATTTCTAGGCGGCGCTGCATGAAACGGTTCTATAAATCGGCAGAAGCCCGCGCGGTTGAGGGCGGATATGAAGTCAGCCTGGATGGCCGTCCTGTCCGCACACCTGGGCGCCAGAAGCTGACCTTCCCAAGCGCAAAGCTGGCAGAGGCATCGGCAGCTGAATGGAGCGCCCAAGGCGAGACGCTTGATATGGCGGCAATGCCACTAACCGCACTTTCCTATGCGGCGCTGGATAGGATCGCTGAAGACCCAAGCCGCTTCGTGGATGATGTCACTCGCTTCGCCGCTACGGACCTCCTGTGCTACCGCGCCCCAACACCGCCAAAGCTGGTGACGCGGCAAGCTGATGCCTGGGATCCACTGCTGGCTTGGTTGCTAGAGTGTTACGGCGCGCGGTTGATCCTGGCGGAAGGCATCATGCCGGTGGATCAACCAGAAAGCGCCGTCGCTGCTATACGCCAAGCCTTTGCAGCACTTGATCCATTCCGGCTAACGGCAGCGCATGTCGCATCCCAAGCGGCTGGGTCTGCTGTGATCGCACTGGCGTTGGTCGAGGGTGAGATCACTCCAACCACCGCTGCTGACGCTGCCCAGATCGATGATGATTGGCAGCTAGAGCAATGGGGTGAGGACGAGGAGGCGCGTGAGCTTATGGTGCGCCGTCGCTCTGATCTGGAAGAGATTGGGCATTTTCTCTCATTGCTGAACTAAGTTGATGCCGAAGCCCGCCACGTTCACCTTCCGGGAGCCACGCGTTGGCGATATGGCATGGATCGCCCATCGCCACGGGGTGCTTTACGCCGCTGAATATGGCTGGGACGCAACGTTTGAGGCGATGGTCGCTGAGATTGCGGCGGACTTCATTAAAACCCGAGACCCATCTTGCGAGCGTTGCTGGATAGCTGAATCAGATGGCGCTGTCGTCGGTTCGGCGACCGTTGTGCGCGAGGATGCAGAGACTGCCAAATTGCGCATGGTTTATGTGGAGCCGGAAATGCGGGGCTCTGGCCTAGGCCGGGCGCTCGTCAATGAAGCTATCGCCTATGCCCGCCAGATGGGCTATCGCCGCATGACGCTCTGGACAAATTCAGTGCTGGTGGCCGCTCGGCGTATATATGAGACCAGCGGCTTTGAACTCATCAAGGCAGAGCCGCATCACAGCTACGGCCATGATCTTATCGGCGAGTACTGGGCGCGGGAGCTTTAGCGTTCCGGCGTCTCGGCTGGCTCAGTGACAGCCATCGACGGACGCTTGGCGAAGTCTGTGTACCAGGAAGTTAGCCGAGGTCGGCCATCGCGGTATTCATGCAGCCATTCGCGCCAATCCTGATATCCGCAGGCTATGCCGACGGTGATTTCGGCAAGGTTCGGCAGGCCGCCTTCAGCCCTACATTCCAGTTCGCCGGTGCGGGCTTCGATAGCGTCGAAGCAGCGGTCGATCCGATCCCGCTGCTTCTGTAGGAAGCTCTCCATCCGATTCTCAGCGGGGCGTAGCATTTCTGCCCGCATCAAAATCTGCGCTTCAATTAGGCCGTCGGCGATGGCGTAAAGGGACCACATCTTCCATGCCTCTGGCGCTGTCAGTTTACCACCGGAGAGACTGTCCAGATATTGGCAGGCAAGGGTCGAGCAGCTGAGCGGCACACCATCATCCGTAATCAGTGTTGGGATGCGCGCGATGGGATTATTCTCCGCCAATCCTGGTGTGAACGGCACCGTCGCGTAGCCCCAATCATGAGGCCAGGTGGTTTTATGAATTTTGATCCCATCCCAAAGCCCTAGCTCCCGCGCTGCAACAGAGACTTTGCGCGTGAAGGGCGATGCGGGCGTCCAGAACAGTTCCATTATAGGTCCTTCAGCAGGCGGAAGATGGATTTCCCACCTTCCGTAACAATGCGCCCGGCGTTCGGTGTGCAGACGTGGGCGGAGAGGATCATGCTATCGGCGTCGCCATGTTTGCCGATGAATTGGCGGCGAGCGTCTGCAGCACCACTGCGATCAACATCGAACTTACTGGACCATTCAGGCCGCGCGATCTGCAGGGGGCTGTGGAATAGGTCGCCTGTGAAGACCAGCTGTTCCGTCCCGGCGTCCATATGCAGTGTGAGTTGGCCCGGGGCATGACCGGCGGCGGATTCGAACCAGAACGCGCCATCACCTCCGCGCCTGCCAGCTTCGATCAATGTTGCAAGGCCTGCGTCATAGACTGGCAGCACGCTATCGGCATAGCAGCCATCATTGGCGCCGGTGCCGGTTACGGTGTCATTGGCGGGATTGGCCCAGAAGTCGAATTCGTCTTTGGGAAACAGGTATTCGGCGTTAGGGAATGTCGGGACCCAGCGGTCGCCGTCCAGCCGCGTATTCCAGCCGCAGTGATCTACATGCAGGTGCGTGTTGAACACATGGGTCACGTCATCCGGCTGCACGCCAAGGGCAGTCAGTTGGTCCATCCAATTGGTGTTCAGCTTGTGCCAAGTTTTGGAGGAGGGGCGGTCTTTGTCATTGCCAACGCAGGTATCCACCAACAGCACCATTCCGGGGCGGCGCACGACGAACGTGGCGTTGCCTTGCAGCAAGCGACCAGAGTCTGTGTCTAGGAAATTCGGCTCCATCCAATGCTTTTCAGCGGCGACGCCAGCGTCATCAGCATCCGGGAAGATATAGCCGGGGAAAAAGGCTTTGCCCTCGCCCTCAACAACGCGGTCAATCGTTAGGTCGCCAAGGCGGATTTGGGACATGGGGCGAATGCTCTGTATGGATGAGAGAATGAGGCCTCGCTCCCGGGTCTCCTCGCCCCCCAACGGGGGAGAGGGGAGGGTGAGGGGGGATGTCTCGGTCAGGAGGCGGCGGGAGATTAGAGAACTGTCTCTTATACACATCTGACGCTGCCGACGAATAGAGAGGTG
>CAJXVF010000274.1 GCA_913060845.1 uncultured Alphaproteobacteria bacterium
GAGATGTAGAGAGGTCTCGTGGGCTCGGAGATGTGTATAAGAGACAGACCTATGAGCACAGCTTGCACCATGCCACCCGCCGTCTTTGGGCGTGGCGCGATGAGTTTGGCAATGAAAGCCATTGGGCGATAATGCTCGGCCGCGTGGTCGCCGCACGCGGTGCCGATGAGCTTTGGCCGTTCGTGACTGGTGACTAACGAGGGGTGACTAATGGTCGGCTAGCCGCTTAATCGATCGCGCCATAATCCTCGCCTTGGCCGCTTCAGCTTCAGCCATGAGAGCCGCCAGCTCTGGGACGTTCAGATCTGGTGCCTCATTGGCGATGGCGTTGTGGAATCGTTCGGTTTCCTCTAGCGCAAGGCCTAGCTCTCGCTGAAGGGCGTAGAGTGATATTTCATCCAGGTCTGACGCCAATGCCAAGCCGCCATTTTCGGTGACTACAACGTGGTTGAGTTGAATCAGGCGCGTAACAATGGCACCTAGATCAGCCGTGCTTCCCGGCAAAACGCTTTCAATGTCATCCCGGTTGACAGCTCTGCCCTCAAGGCTCGCCCGCCACAGCACCTTCAAGATCCCAACCGCAGCGACGAGCCGCTCGCCAGAGGTCAACCGGCGGCGTTGCTCTGCTGCAAGCGCGCCACGCCATTCTGGTAGGGCGGCTGCGACTTCCGCACCGATCAGGATCACCATCCAAGACAGATAAATCCACAACAGGAAGACCGGAACAGCGGCGAGCGCACCATAAATCGTTTGGTTGCTGGTAGCGGACGCGACATAGAATCCGAACCCCGCCTTCAGGCAGCCGAATAGCAGGGACGCCACCAGTCCACCACGCATTGCATCCTGGATGCGAACACGACGGTTCGGCGTGGCGGCAAATAGGAATGTGAACGCCACTGCTTGCATCAAGAACGGCGTCACCTGCTGCATAATGCCAGCGATGCCGAAGACATCCACCCGGCTAGCCACATCAAAGAAGTAGCTGGAGAGAGACAGGCTGGCGGCGATCAAAAGCGGCGGTAGTGTCAAAAGCGCCCAGAATACGATCAACTTCAAACCAAGTGGTCGCCGCAGCACAACCCGCCAAATGCCGTTCAGCGTGCTCTCAATCGTGTTCAGCATCAGTATGGACGTAACGGCTATGCCGATCACACCCATGACCCCAAGGCGGTTGGCATTGTCTAGAAAAGTTTCCAGCGCGTTACGGACGATCTCGCTAGCCCCCGGGGCCAAGGGTGCAAGAATCATCTCTTTCACCTCGTCCCGCTCGCCCTCAAGCGCCGGGAACGCAGATAGGATTGCCAGGAACACGGCGACGATCGGCACAAGTCCCAACAAAGACGTGTAAGTTAGGGAGGAAGCCGTCTGCAGCCCCCGGTCTTTGATAAAACGCTGGATGACATAGCGCAAAAACGCCGGTGTGTCGGCCAAGGACTGCTTTGCTGTTCGGGCGACCCGGCGTCGCAGCAATGGCTTCGCTTCAACCGGTGCGGCTTCATGTAGCTCCGCTGGGGCTTCTGTAATCGGGAGAGGCGTATCGCCTTTAGAGACACTGTCCGCATCCGTCGGCAAGGCAGCTTCTTGATGCGGTTTATTAGCTTCAGACATTGCGCCGCTCGCGTTTGTGTCAGGGTTGAGAAACGTGCTTCGGTCACACTATTGGCCGTCAATCGTGCGAACTTCAATAGCGCCACAAGGTTAAACATTTACCCGGGGAACTTAGTCCGCTAGGCTCAGCGCTGAAGACGGCGCGCGGCGTCGTCCGGGGTAACATCGAACAGGGTCGGTATGGACCGCACGATATACGGCTTCATATTCCGCTACAGCAAGGCGCAGCAGATATTTCTGCTGATCGTAACCTGTTCGGCATTCCCATTCATTTATCTCCAACCGGATATTGTGAAGCGAATCGTCAATGATGCGATTGGCGGCAGTGTAAGTGATTTCCCGAAGGAAGTGCTTGGCTTCGAGTTTGAGCAAATGCCGTTCCTCGTACTGATGTGCTTTGGCTTTTTGCTGCTTGTCATTATCAATGGCGGGTTCAAGTTCTTTATCAATTCGTCCAAGGGTCGCCTTGGTGAGCGCATGCTGCGCCGCCTGCGCTATACGCTTTATGGCCGGGTACTCAGGTTTCCACTGCCGCATTTCAAACGCGTGTCCCAGGGTGAAGTGATCCCAATGATCACTCAGGAAGTCGAACCCCTGGGCGGATTCATTGGTGACGCGGTCGCCCAGCCAGTATTCCAGGCAGGCATGCTGATTACGTTCCTGATCTTCATCATCGTCCAGGATTGGATGATGGGTTGTGCGGCGATGGCGATGTTCCCAATCCAGGGCTACATCATTCCAAAGCTGCAAAAGAAGGTGAACGCGCTCGGTAAGCGGCGTGTGCAAGCTGTTCGGCGCGTCTCCGAACGCATCAGCGAAAGCATCAACGGCATCCAGGAAGTGCATTCCAACGATGCATCCAACCTGATGCGCGCCGAATTCGCGATGCACCTGGGCCGCATCTACGACATACGCTTTGAGATTTATCAGCGTAAGTTCGTCATCAAGTTCATCAACAATACGCTAGCCCAGTTCACGCCATTTCTGTTCTATCTCATAGGCGGCTATCTGGTGATCGAGGGCAATCTTTCCATCGGCGCACTTATCGGCGTTATCAGCGCCCACAAAGACATGAACTCGCCCTGGAAAGAATTGCTGGCCTTCTATCAACAATACATGGACGCCAGGATCAAGTACGAGCAGGTCGTCGAGCAGTTCGATCCGCCAGGTATGCTGGACGAGAGCCTGCAACTGGAAGAGCCAAAGTCCGTCGGACCGATCCCGAAGGATGCAACTGTCGCAGCGCAGAGCCTGACTTATCAGGAAGACGAAACCTCAACGCCTGTCCAGAACTTGAACCTGGAATTCAAGGTGGGCGAACGCTTGGCGCTGACAGGTCCATCCGGCGGCGGCAAGGACGAGCTCGCAGCCCTACTTGCGCGCTTGCTAACACCTACAGGCGGTCGCGTCGCAATTGCGGGGGAAGATTTGGCAGAGTTCACGGAAGCACGTACAGGGCGACGCTTGGCCTATGTCGGCCCCGCCGCATATCTCTTCTCCGACAGCGTGCGTGCGAATCTGCTATTCGGCCTCAAACATCGCCCCTTGGCGACGCCGGAAATCAATGAGGAAGAGACCACCGCTCGCACCGAAAAAATAGCGGAGAACGCCCGCGCCGGTAACACCGACGAAGATTTCAACGACGATTGGGTCGATTACAAGACCCTCGGCGTCGACAAAACCTCAACGACAGATGATCGCCTGATCGCCCTCCTGGAAGAGGTTGATCTGACCCGCGCTGTATATGATTACGGCCTTCGCAGCGCCGTTGACCTGACAGGCAGGGATGGCCTTGGCGACCGCATTCTTGCGGCCCGGACACGATTGAGTTCACTGCTGGCTGAGCAAAACCTGGAAGACTTGGTCGAGCCTTACGACCCGGAAAAATACAACGACAATGCCTCAGTGGCCGAGAACCTGCTGTTCGGCACGGTGGTCTCCGACAAGCTGAACGTCGATGCGCTTGGCGACCACGCCTATGTACTTGCAACGATTAAGGCAGTTGGCCTTACAGAAGACTTACTCGGGATTGGTCGCGAAACTGCCGCCCTGATGCTCGAATTGTTCGCGGACGTAGAGCCCGGTGACGCGCTGTTCGAGCAATACAGCTTCATTAAGGCCGAAGATTTGCCTGAATATCAGATCATTGTAGCGAAGTTTGATCGCGGCGGCGCTGAAGCCTTAAATGACCGTGAACGGTCCATGTTGCTGACATTGCCGTTCAAGCTCATCCCGGCCCGTCATCGTTTGGGCCTTATCACTGACGAAATCCGCGAGCGCATCATCGAGGCCCGCACGCACTTCCGTGAAAATATGCCAGAAGACTTGAGGGGTGCTGTCGAGTTCTTTGACCCTGCCGAGTTCAATGCAGTGGCGTCCGTCCAGGATAATATCCTGTTCGGTAAAATTGCTTACGGCCAGGCTGAGGGTCCTGAGACCGTTGGCCGCCTAATTGACGAAACCTTGGACGAGCTTGGCTTGCGCCAGGATATCGTCGGCGCAGGTTTGGAATTCCAGGTTGGCATCGGGGGGTCCAGGCTGTCTGGTACACAGCGCCAGAAGATTGCCATTGCCCGTGCGCTCGCTAAGCAGCCGGATATCCTGATCCTGAATGCCGCGACAGATGGCATGGACACACGGACACGGCATGCACTCGTTGATCGCGTCCTTAGCGCGGCACCTGGCGGCGTCGTTTGGGCCGTGGGCGATGCCGAGCATTTGAAAGGATTTGACCGTGCGGCTGAAGTGGCTGGCGGTAAGGTCGTTAACGTAAAAACGCTAGCCTCGGCTGCGGCCGGACCAGCGGATTAAGGAAGCTATCGATGTCTTTGGCGGAAGAAGTCGATGTGCTGCGCCAGATCGCTCTGTTTGAGCGGATGGAGCCAGCGAAACTGAAACTGCTTGCCATGACCAGTGACCGGGTCACCTTTAGACCCGGCGGCACCATGATGCGCCAGGGAGATGATGGCGATGCCGCCTATGTCTTGATCACGGGCAAGGCAAACGTTCTGGTCAATACGCCCAGCGGCCCACTTAAGGTGGCAGAACTGGGCGCTGGCCAAATCGTCGGCGAAATCGCCATTTTGGTTGATATCCCGCGTACGGCTACGGTTGAAGCCCAAGACGAATTGGTCGCGCTGAAAATTTCCAAAGACAATTTTCTGCGGCTACTGAA
>CAJXVF010000275.1 GCA_913060845.1 uncultured Alphaproteobacteria bacterium
CTGCTTCAGCCCATTCCTATATCGGGCGCGCAATGCCGTAGAGCGCATGTTCTGCCGACTGAAGGACTTCCGGCGTATCGCTACCCGGTACGACAAGCGAGCCGATAACTTCCTTGCTGCAATTCATATCGCGGCACTCATCGCATACTGGTTATGAGTCCAAGCCCTAAGTGACAGTCGGCGAGAGCGGACGATCAAGCGGGTGATGGCGATTGTCGCCATAGCGTTCATTTTCCTGAATATCCGCTCCCACACCTACTACATCACCCATGAATACTGGCTGCAGCACTACCTGAATTTTGGGCTGACGGCGGCCATTCTTGGCACGTTGTTGATGTTGAAGCTGGGGTTTGGGCCACGGATTATCTTCTATACGACGGTGTATTTTTGGCTGGCGAACCATATCCTCTGGCACTTCATTGAGGGCAATCCGTCTAACTTCGCGATCTTCCTGTTGATGATCCCGATTGGGTCCATTTTGGTGTTTGGAACGCGGGCGTCTCTGCCGCATTTTTGCGTATTTGCCGTATGTTGCCTGCTGATTCCGGTTGTAGACAGCTTCCTGCCCTATGTGCCGGTTGATACATCCAACGCCTTCTTCGCCAACGGCAAAGGCCTGTTCGACAGCGCGATGAAAGTGCCGCTGACGGACCTGTCGTTCATCTATGTGCTGATGTTCGGCACCATCATGTACATCTCGCTGTTTATCGTCTTGCAGGAGCGGGACCGGGCGCGGGCGCAGGTCGAAGCGTTGCTGATGAACACACTGCCCCGTGAAATCGTTGACCGGCTGAACCGGGAAGACCGGACAGTATCGCTGGCGGTAGAGCCTGAACTGGCGGATGAGTTCCCCGCTGTCACAGTGCTGTTTGCAGATATCGTGGGCTTCACGTCACTTTCGGCAAATATTAGACCGGCGGAATTGGTCACCATCCTGAACGATATCTTCACCCGCTTTGATGGCTTGGCGGACGAATACGGCGTTGAGAAGATCAAAACCATCGGAGATGCCTACATGGCCGTATCTGGCGTGCCGACACCGGTGCCAGATCACGCCGTCCGCGTCGCTGGGATGGCATTGGCCATGGTGCGGGCGATCGATGAATACTGCCAATCTTCTGGCCATAACCTTGAGATCAGGGTTGGGGTGAATACGGGACCGGTGGTAGCAGGCGTGATTGGCCAGCGCAGGTTCGCCTATGACCTTTGGGGCGATACGGTCAACCTGGCGAGCCGCATGGAAAGCCACGGAAAGCCAAGTGCGGTGCAGATCTCGGACGCGACCGAATCCGCACTCAACGGCGCACTTCAGGTGGAAAACCGTGGTGAGATTGAGGTCAAAGGCAAGGGCATGGTCCATGCCTGGTGGCTAGTGGGAGAGGTGCCTAAATCATGAAACGCACAGGATTTAGCTGGAGGCAGGCGCTTTTGGCGCCGCTACTCGCCATGACGCTCGCCGCATGTTCGCCAAGTTGGCAGGCACGGATGCCTGGGGAGCAGTTGCCTGTGCTGGATGACCAAGCACTGACTGCGAGAGACGGCGCGCGCTTGCCTGTCCATAAATGGCTAACGGATGCGGCGGACCCAAAGGCTGTCATCGTTGCGATCCATGGGTTTGCGCAATATGGCGGTGTATTCCGGTATCCAGCACCAGCGTTGGCGGCACGCGGCATATCCGTCTATGCAATGGACCTTCGCGGCAATGGCGCTGCCCCGGAAATGGGTGTGTGGCCGGAACATGAACTGCTGATCGAGGACGCCCAAGCCTTGGTCGGCGAAGTGCGGAAAGCACACCCTGGAACGCCGGTCTACGTGCTCGGATACAGCATGGGCGCTGCCTTAACGCTGGACGCAATGACCCGTCCGGATGCTCCGCCTGTCAGCGGATTGATCCTAGCCGCACCAGGCTTGCGCAGTTGGCAAACGCTTAGCCCGCTTGAACGGTCCGCCTTCTGGCTCGCAGCTCATACCGCACCTTGGAAAGAACTGGATTCTTGGGCGCTGACGCCAGTTGTCAGCGACAACCAAGCCTTTATGACCGAGAATATGGAAGATCCGCTAGTGCAGGGAGATATCCGGATTGACGTATTCTATGGTGTCGTCCGATTTATGGACCGGGCCTAGACTAGCCTAGACCGGCTTAACCTGCCGACACTGGTGCTTTACGGCGATAAGGATCTCGTGATCCCCTGCGAGCTGGTCGAACGTTTCAACACAGGTCTTGCGGTACAAAACCGTCCGGGTCGCACCTATGCGCAATATTCCAACAGCTATCATTTGCTGCTATGGGATAATAAGGCTAACCGGGTGCTGGATGATATCGCGAGCTGGATCGAAGCGCCGGATAGGCCGCTGCCATCAGGGCTTGGGCGGCCGCTTGGCGGGCCGGTCTGTCCAGCGCCGCCAAAGGCGGTGTCCTAGCGGATCATTTGGGCATTTCCGGCATTTTGTCGTGCTTGGGGAGTTCCATGTTCATCGGGTTCCAGGGCTGGGCACTGGAGACGAAGATATCGCGGCCTGGCTCATACCAACTTGGGTCATCCAGGCTGCCGGCGTAGAGCACCGTCAGATGTGAGTTGACAGTGTTTTCCAGGAACACGGGCGAGCCGCAGTCTGGGCAGAAGGCGCGGCGCATGTCGTGGCCATTGTCTGCTTTACTGACGAACCATTTGGCCTCGCCCTTGGTGACCTTGAAGTCATCCGTCTTCACGCCGACCGCCGCCAGATAGGCGCTGCCTGTGGCTTGCTGGCAATCCCGGCAATGGCAATTGCCCATGTAACGCACCCGGCCCTCAACCTGATACCGCACGCTGCCGCAAAGACAGCCGCCGCTGAAGCTTTCTGGTAGAGGCATATGTCGTCTCCCATTCGGTGGATATATTCGGGCCCTTACACGGTACCCGTTCAAATTTCCAAGGCAAAGCGGAAACCTGCACCGAAATATCTGCGCGCTGTGCGGAACCACATGCGGCGTTAGCACATTGAACACCCAAAACACGGTGAGCGGGCCAACAGGCCACTGCGACCGCGTTTAACGGATGCGCGCCGGAATTGGCGCGATCCAACACAGGAGAGAAATCAATGAAGAATGCAACGCGCATTATGACTTTTGCTGGCGCTGCTGCCCTTGCGGCTTTCGCCACCTCGGCCTCTGCCCATAACCCAATGACATGCGGCGAGTTTGCCAATCTGAAGGGTGAAATGCAGCGGGCAGCTTTCAACGGGCTTGAGCCAAAGTCGGTTGAACCTGTACTGACCAATGCGAAGCCTGAAATGCATCGGGCAGGCGACCCCAAAGCCTCCATTGAAGACAACATGTTCCACAAGGATCTTTCAGACAACCAGAAGATCGACATCGTTCTGAACACTTGCTCCGAAGGCAAGTTTGAACTGGTGACGGATGCAGTCACAGAGGCGATGAAGCACCACTAAGCTTTAGCGCTTAACAGAAACTGCCCCGCCCTGGCTTAGATGCCGGAGCGGGGCGGTTTTGTTTTACGCCATGGATTACGCAGCTGATTTACGCTGCCGAGGACCGCGATACGTCATCCTGTTGCTCACCAAAGAGTGCCCGATCAATCGTCGCTTTGATGTCCCGCGCTTCGACCGGTTCCCCCACATGCAGCACATTATCTAGATCGTCTGCGAGCGTCTTCAGAGGCGTGGAGGAGATATAGATCAGCGGCGCTTCTAGGGAGTTCGCGAACGTGGCCAATCGCTGGATGGCGTGTTGCCCGGCAAGGTCCGCCACGACGAGACCGGGCCTACGATCAGCCGCAATCGCCAGGGCATCCTGTAGGCTGTGGGCCACATCCGAGATCGCATGGCCGAAACTATCGAGCATGCGCCGCAGCGCATCTGCTGCAGACTGATGCTCGCCGACGATCAGGATTTCTGCGTCAGTCTTTGCCTGCGTCATGGTCTGAGTTGCTGTGCAGATGAGCGCGCGAACATCATCTTCAGTGCAATCCATGACGCGCGCCACATCAGACATTGTCAGTCCTTCGACGGATGTCAGCAATAATGCTTGGCGTTGCCGTAACGCCAACGCTTGAACGCACTGGCGAAATTTTCCGGGCTGGGATGCCGACGCTGTATCAATAAACGATGCAGCTGAGAGAGTGAGCATCCTGTAAAGCCCAAGATATAGAGGTAGATCGCCAAGTGCGGATGGGCGCGCGCGGATGAGCGTTTCTATTAAAGCGGCGACCTGAGCGTCTCCGGTAGTGGTGTTGCCAGTAACCGCGTGAGAATAGCGTCGTAGAGATGGTAGATATTCCGCGATTTGATCGTGGAACTTCATAACCCTGACTCCGATGACTGAAAGCCACAATCGACTTTCGACCGCCATAACAGGCCGATTCCAAATATCCCGCGATAACAATTGATAGCGACGGAACCTTTTATTTACTCCAAGGGTTGTCTCAATACTTCAAACACCATGCCTTC
The DNA here is from genome assembly GCA_913060845.1 of uncultured Alphaproteobacteria bacterium. GTDB lineage: Bacteria > Pseudomonadota > Alphaproteobacteria > Bin95 > Bin95 > VMCJ01. Next base: position 4,450 of record CAJXVF010000275.1, read on the forward strand.
CAAAGGGAAGCGGCCTATGCAAGATAAGCGAGGATCCAGCGCTCCTATGGACGCGGATCAACATTTAGACCCCAAAAACAGGCCTGCTGAGGTTGATGCATGGCTAACCGAGAAGCTTCGTGAAGCCTATGGCGAAGTCGCTGCAGAGCCTATTCCAACGTCTCTGCTGAATTTACTAAAGCAGCTTGATAAGAATGAGGGCAGCGGGTCATGAGTGGCGCGTCAGATAGCTTTAAGGCGGACCTGCTCGCACTTCTGCCTTCGCTTAGAGCCCATTTTAAAAGTTGTTGAGTGATAACAGTGGGATGTGATTCCATCGGATTGATGAAG
>CAJXVF010000276.1 GCA_913060845.1 uncultured Alphaproteobacteria bacterium
ACAGCATCTGTGGGCTTAGCTGAAGACGTCTGCCAACTCTTCAAGGCTGGCACCTTCTTTCGCGACCCGGAGGCGAACGAATGTATGGGCTGTTGCGATGGCGCTCAGCACACCGACCATCACTACAATTGCGGTGATCCCAACCATGATGCCATCGTTGTCGGATGCGCCCGGCCAAGCTGCTTCAGCCCCGAATATAAGGCCAAACGCTACAAACATCGCAGCCAGGGTTTGGATGATCGACAATCCGAATATCGGCCAACGATAACCAGAGGTTAGATCGAGGCTGCGGGAGAAGCCGCTGCGCATTCCCCGCCCCTCAACGACAACTGCTGGAATGACAACAAATAGGATTGTCATGAAATACAGCCCTGGAATGATGAAGAATGCGGTCCCAAAGCCGACAATCAGGCTGTAGACAAAGCTTGTGAGAAGGACCGTGCCAAGGCGCGGGATGATGGCAGATATAGTCTGGCCGAGCGTGACTGGCCGACCGCTGGCAAGCATCACGATTTCGTACGTCGCGATGGCTGCAAAGACGCTTGAGCAAACTGTTCCCAGAATGCTTTCAAAGGTTGATCCGAAGGTGCTTGACCGGAAATCACCTGCAAAAAGCATAAATAGGAACACTGGCATATAGCAGAGCAGCGCTAAGGGCACGAAGTGAACGAAGCGTCCAAAGAATGTTGAAAACGTAGCTCCAATAACGCCGCCGATGGAAAATCGGTTAGGTTCGCTCTGCATAGAAAGACTCGGGTGATGTTGGGCGCGTTCTCGTTTCGCTTAATCGAAGACGGCAGCCAATTCTTCGACGCTAGCACTTTCTTTGGCAATCTTCAGCGCAACGTAGGTGTAGGCAACTGCAAGGGCACTCAACACGCCGAAAGTGGTTATGCCTAGATATCCAATACCCGTTAGGAGGTAAACGTTTGCGATCTCAGATGTAGCCAAAATCAGCACGAGACTAAGCGCCCATTGCAGGATGAACACCATTATAATGAACAATACAATCAGCCCAAACACACGCCACCGGTACCCTTTGGTGAGGTTAGCGCTACGTTTCAGAGCTGCGATTGGGCCAAGCCCCTCCATTACGACTGTAGGCACGGTGACCCAGAGCATGGTGAGGAGGAATAGCCCTGGCACGAACAGAAATATCATCCCCGTGTAGACGATGATCGTGAAAAGGATACTCGCCAGCACGACCGGAAGCATCCGTGGCAAAGCGGCTGCTATCGCTTCGCCAAGGCTAGGGCGTCTCCCGTTTTCATCCAAGACGACTTCATAGGTCGCTATTGCTGCAAACACGCCAGCGCAGATCATTGGAAGTAGGAAGTTGATCGCCATCCAAAAGGGGTTGAAGTTCAGCGCTTCCGCGAAATTCCCTGTCTGTTGGGCATTGAGCATTGCCGAGTTCTGGGAATAGCCGATAAAAGCGACAGGCAGGTAGCAGAGCAACCCAAGCGGCAAAAAATGGGTAATTCGGCGGAAAAAGGCAGAGAACGTCTGTTTTAAAACTTGGCCGATGGAAAATTGATTTGCGGGATTAACGGCTAAGTCAGCCATGCTCTGTTCTCCGACACATAAGTTTCGCCAAAAATCGTAAGGGTTGTGATTGTTCTGTCAATAAAAGCCAGAAACGTGTGGCAAAATTGCTAACCTATTTGAAGATATCTGCCAATTGCGTGCCAGATTTTCCTTCTTTAATGCGCCGTAAGTGCACGAATGAATACGCAGCGGCAAGGCCGCTCAGCATGCCAAACACGGCTTGGTTCATCACGAGCACCAAAGCAGTGCCAAGGACATAAGAGCTGAGGTCCCGTGCACTCGGCATCAAGAGATTGATCCCGAGATATTGCGAAAGCCCACCAATGATTCTCTCCAGCAGCGCTGTGAAAATAAAGAAGAGCAGCACCAGGCCGAGGATGTGCCAACGATAGCCTCTGATTAAGCTATCGCTGCGCCTGATTGCAGCGATAGGCCCAGTGCGATCTGCAATTGCGACTGGAACGGCAACCCAAGTGATGATCATGATGTAGAGACCGGGGATCAGCAGAATTATGATGCCTGTCCAGCTAAGAATGGCGACCAGCAACCCGCAAATGTAGATTGGAATGATGCGGACAAGCGTGGCCTTGAGGCTCACTTTAGCCGTATCAAGGGAGCCGCTGATCTTGCTGATCTGAGCTAGCACCAGCGTAATAAAAAGGGAAGCGCATAATACGTCCGTCAGCATTTCTGCCGCAAAGCGCATCAAGCCAAGGTAGGCACCGCCGGATGTGAGGGAGACGGACTGCGCAATCCAGATCATGCCGTAACCCAAGAAGGCCATAGGCACGTAACAAAGCAGCGCAAGCGGCAGGAAGATGTGGATGCGGCGTATAGCCAGCATGAACGTCGCGCCAATGACGGCGCCTGCGCTGAAGCGCCCCTCCAGCCTGCGGTTCAGCGCATCTTGCAGGCTGCTCACTGTTAGTTAGGCCCGGCCGTCCCGGAACGCATCCAGGCCGATTGCTGCGCGCAAATCGGCTGAGAGATCGACTTTTGCAGGCTCCAAGGGAATGCCCGTTGAGTCGGCGACACGATCAATCGCGTTGAATGTGGCGGCCACACCTGCCGCATCCACCCAACCTGCATCGCCGACTGCCTGCCTCAAGTTCAAGATTGCTGTTGCCAATTGGTCAGGGTCAGCGGCCACAAGCGCCTCTGCGAAGGCCGCCAGTTCGCTGCCCGCTGGCACGCCGCCGTCTGCACCGGTCATCAAGGCTTCAAGATCGTATTCGCTACCAGAGTGTTCGCCGCTCGCACGGAGCAGAAGCGCATGGCTGGTCGTTCAGTAGAGGCATTGGTTGAGCGCTGAAATGCGCCCAGCTAGAAATTCCATTTGTGCATGGGTAATCGCACGCGGCTCTTGGTCAAAGTCTCGCATTTGGGCGCTTGCAAGATACTGGGCGCTGACCAATTTGAACCAGCTTCGTTGCTCGTCCGGCACTAAGGTCAACGCTTGCTGCACATTGGCGCCAAACATGCCGGCGTAGATATCCGCCTCATCACCGGATTCTTCGCCAGGCGGGATGACCGGAACATAAGCGCCGTTATGGCACGCGCTTGCGGGGCGATATCCGCTTGGCGCGCCGTCGGTGGCCTTCGGCAGTGAGCGAGGTGCTATGCCAAGGCCACGCGCGAATGTATCGAGCGAAATGGTATGGATGATGACACTGACAGCTTCCACATAAGCCGCGTCGGTCAAGCCTGCCGCCAATATGCCCTCATACCAGGACCGCGAAAGGCGGGCCGGGTCTGTCGTGATCCGATGAATAACCTCCACCAGGGTCTCCGATAGCAGCCCGCCGTGGGTATGGTCGCCAGAAACCGCATTCGGCGAGAGGGCGTCTTTCCGCGCCTGACAAAGCGGGCATTCAAGGGCAAGCCGCGTTTCCGCTGCAATAGCAACCCGTTCCGCGCCGCTGAACCATGCGCCGGGTGCTGCGATATGCTGCAAGGCGCGGGCATGGTGTTCCAGAATGTCATCCCGGATTGGTGTTTCTGCATCCGGGTAGAGGTCTACCGACATGGCGCTGCTTCCAACTCGATTGGCGGATAGGCTTTATGTATCATCGCAGAAATTGTGACGGTGAGAAGGAGCGCGCGCGGCATGATCTGGGAGCCAATTACTATGGGGGCGGCATTGCGGGATGCAGCGCTGCGTGCTGGCGATAACACGTTTGTCGTTGAGGCAGATGGCCAGGAGCGCCGCTATAGCTTCCAGGAATTTGACGGCATGGTGGATGATCTGGCGCGGGGTCTCCTAGGGCTCGGGCTGAAACGCGGGGATCTCCTGGCGTTATGGATGACCAATACGCCGGAATGGGTGCTGGTATGGCTCGCAGCTGCCCGCATTGGGGTAGCATTGGCACCCATCAACACGCGCTACAAAACAGAAGAAGCCGCGTACATCATTCGCCAGTCAGAGGCCAAGGCCCTGATCGTGATGGATCGCTTTTGGGATATCGATTATCTGGCAATGATCGAGGAGATGCGGCCGAGCTTGCCAGACCTCGAAGCAGTCGTGATCTGGGGGGAGACGGCACCGCCCGGCATGATGGCCTTAGAGGTGCTAACGGCGGAGGGGGCGGAATCATCTGTCGATTTGGCCGCTGCTGAAGCTGTCGTTACGGCCGATGATCCGCTGATCATTGTCTATACGTCTGGAACGACGGGGCAGCCCAAGGGCGCGGTTCATAGCCACGTAACACTTCGCAACGCGCAGAACCTATGCCGCGCCATGCATATTGAACCGGGCGACGTGGTTCTGGGGCATATGCCGTTTTACCATGTGGCGGGCGCCATTGCCGGCCTCCAGCCAGCCCTTCTGCAGGCGGGAACGCTGGTCACAATGGCTGAATGGAGCCCTGGGCATGCGCTGGCTGTCATCGCGCGTGAACGGGTGAATATTCTGGGCGGTATTCCCACGCACTTCATTGACTTGATCGACCAGAAACGCGTTGATCCCGTCGATACGACCTGTCTTAAAAGCGCCTGGATCGGTGGTGCCGATGTATCGCCCACTGTCGCCAGCGCTGCCTATGATGTGCTGGGCCTAGATGCGTTGATGGCCGTATATGGCATGACCGAAACCAGCGCCTGTACTACGCTTGCGCGCTTCGAGGACCCGCTGGAGGTCACCTGCGATAATCGCGGATTGCCTATCGGCGACTATGAAGTGCAGGTGGCGGACGTTGAAACGCGCAAACCCTGTCTCTTATACAAATCT
>CAJXVF010000277.1 GCA_913060845.1 uncultured Alphaproteobacteria bacterium
ACGAAAGGCCGCCTAAATGAGCTGAGAGACCGGAACAAAAGTGTGACAAGACCACAACGAGCCGGTCATCACGGCGGCGATGCTGCCTAATCGCATCCAGAAGGCCGCAGGCATTGCGCCACAAGCGACCGAAATAAGCGGCATTGAAACCACATTAGAGTCTGATGCCGCAGTCCAGTATGTCCCGCATGAAGTTGTCCATGCAGAACCAGCAGTGCCCTGCTCCCCAGAAGATATCAGGCCCTTGGCTGATATCGAACAGGAAACCATTGAGGGTGCGATTGCACTCTGTGGCGGCGACATTACTCAAGCGTCCAAGCGTCTCGGAATCGCGCGCGCTACGATCTACCGCAAACTCAAGGAATGGCGGCGGGCAGCTAGAACGGCAGCCCCTGCTGTGGCCGACTAGAGCATATTCGGATCAGATTAGGTCATTTCGCCGACCAGAAACTCACGTGTCATTGGCATGAACGCATCAAGCCGGTCGTGATGGACCCAGTGGCCGGCGCGTTCGATATTCTCCACGCGGGCATTTTTGAAATTCTCGGCCCGGCCATCTTTGGATGGATCACTCGCCCAACTCTCTGTCCCACGGACAAGCAGCGTCGGGCAATCAATACTGCGCCAGAAATCCTTTATTTCATCAGGCGATAAACCAAATGGCCGATCCACGCGGACGTAGTTATCAAACTTCCAGCTATAGGTTCCGTCCTCATTCTGGTTCACGCCGTGGACGGTGAGATGCCACGCTTGATCAGCCGACAAATGCGCATTCGCTTCGTGCATACGCGATGCAGCCTCTTCAATCGTATCGTACCGGCGCGGCAGGCGGCCCGCGACGCCGCGCATCTGCTCAACCCATTTCTGCATCTTTTCAGGCGTTGAGTCCTTCGAGCGCTTTTTCATGCTCTCCGGCGACAGGCCAAGTCCCTCAATCGCGATGAGTTTCGTCACCTTATCTGGAAAAGCACCCGCAAAATTCAGCGTGATCGCGCCGCCAAGGCTATGGCCGATGATCGGCGCTTTCTCCAGTCCCAGATGGAAGAAAAGCTGGGCGATATCATACACATAATCGGTCATGCGATAGACGCCGCCAATCAGCCATTGGGAATCGCCATGGCCGCGCAGATCAGGCGCTACGATCCGATAATCACGGGCCAAGTCCGTCGCGACCCAGTCCCAGTTGCGGCAATGGTCACGCCCGCCATGGATCAATACCAGCGGCGGGGCATCCCGATCGCCCCACTCGACATAGTGCAGGCGGAGGCGCTGTGAAATATAGAAACGGGAAGCGGGGCCAGCGAGCGCTATGGGCATATCGGCGGTTCCAGGTGTTCAGGGCAAGGATCTACGCCATCCATGCCCCCGGATGGCCCAGCTTGCAAGCCCTAAGCTATGCGCCGTCTCGCATAGCCTGCTGGCGCTTCTCAGCATCACTGCCGCGGCCAGGCATCACCATCTGAGTTTGGGTGACAACAGCCAGTTTCTTGCCAGCCTCATTCGTGAGCACCGTCTGCCAGACCTGGGTGGTCCGACCGACATGGATAGGCGTGGCCTCTCCCATGATCTTGCCGGGATTAGCACCGCGCAGGAAGTTTGTTTTGCTTTCAAGCGTCGATGTAACGGACGCGTCCGGCAGGTTCATAATGGCACCACGAGCACCAAGCGTGTCTGCGAACGCCATATAGATGCCGCCGTGCACAACATCGGATCCATTGGTGTGCTCCTTCCGCGCCGTCATTTCAGCAAGAATACGGGTCTTTGAGACCTCGATAAATTTTACGCCAAGGGCGTCAATGAAATTGTCGTAGCTCATGGGGTCGCTGTTGCTTTCAGTGCTTCGGTTGCTTTATCGGTCGCCGGCTTCAGATCTTCTTCGCCAACGGGCTCGTCCTGATGTTCGCCACGCACCACAGGAGGTGGCAGTAATTCTGCATCAACCAGTTCAGGATCGCGGTCTTCGTGGTGGTCCTCTAACAGCGCTTCGGCATCGACCGGATTAGACAGCAACCCGACCGGCACATAGTTCGGACGACGCCATTCCAGCGTATCGAAGCCGCCGGACGGGCTAATCGCCGACCATTTCACCACGACATCACCTGATTCAGAGCACACCCAAACTGGATCAGGCGCTGCGTTCGACGCTCGCGCCATCCAATCCCGCGCCGCCATACGGTCACCGCCAGATGCGAGTTCAAGATCTGCCATCAAGCGGCAGACACGTGCGTCAGGGCCGCGTTCCGTGAGGGGTAGAAGATGCGTGCGGGCATCGTCATACGCGCCGGCGCGGATCGCTTCGCGTGCCAGCATAATGCGGGTTTCGATGTGGTTTGGATTCTTTTCGCCAAGCTTTTTGAACATTTCATATTGCTTGGTTGGGTCGTAAACGCTGATCACGCGCTCATATACGGATACGAGATCAGGGTGTGGAATGCGGATCCATGCGTCATGAATGGCTTTTTCGGCCCGCCCATTGCGGCCAAAAGAAGATTCCATATCGGCATATTGCACAGCGGCTGGCACGAACTCAGGGTGCGATTTATAGGCTTCACGTGCATAGGACAGCCCCTTATCGCCGTCTTTCGCTTCTGCCCGTTCACGAGACGCTTCAACGTCGATCACCGCGCGCCAATGCCTTTCTTTGTCTTTCTCGACCAGCTTTTTCTTCTTCAAGCGGTCAAGCGTATCGCGCGCACCTTCCCAGCGGGAAGACATGGCCTGCAGACGGAAGAGATTCTCTAGGACCCAAGGCGTGTCAGGTTTTGCTTCATTCGCCTGTTCTAGCAACGTTACAGCACGGCGAAGGTCACCAGCCTCCCGCGCTTGCTCAAACAAGCCCTGTAAGCCGAGGAATTTTGTTTCCTCCTGCTCTGTCATCGCTTCGAACTGTTCCGTAGCCCCCGCTTCATCACCGTTCTTCTTGGCGATAGCAGCAGCCAACATACGTGCAAGAGGCTGATCCTCTGACAAACGCGCTTCAGCCCGCAGTGACTGGCGTGCAGCTTCACGGGAATCGCCAGTAGCAACGGCAACCATGCCCTTAATCAGCGCTTTGTAGCCCTCTTCACGACGGCGAAGGCCCATCTTTTGGTAAAGATCTTTCGGCTTCCGCCAAAGCAGCCAAGCCAGGATATTCCAGACGACCAACGCCAACACGACCACAACCGTGGCCGCAACTGCAGCTTCAAACGGCGCATAGGGACCAAAAATACGATCACCCCATGTCAACGTGACCGGGGCTGTGATGCAGCTTAGCAGATAAACGCCCCAGATTACGACCGCGGCGATAATGAAGAAAATTAGTGCGCGAAACATTGTTTATGCCCCATCCGCGGCTGCAATTGCAGCCTTCTGTGCGGCGTCCAAGTCATTAGTCGCAGCGGCGGTCGCCTTCGCCTTTTTAAGCCATCCGATAAATCGGGCTGCCCCCTCGCCTTCAAGCGCTTCCACTTCCTGGATCGCCTTGGCGATATCGCCTTCTTGCAGTGCAGCTTCTGCCCGTGCAGCGACTGAGGCAGGGTCATCCCCTTCCACGCCAGCACCGACACGGCGGACCTTCAAACGTCCGACAACGCCACCAACAGCCCGGTCAAGCCAGCTATCCTCACCAGTGTTGAGCCTTGCTTTCAGCTTGTCTTGCGCAATGCCCAACGCGTGACCCTGCATTTCAGCTGTAAGCGCCTCTTCCGTTGGCAAGCCAGCATTAGCAAAGCCAACCCAGGGCGCATCATTCAGTTCAGCCGCATCAGGCAAAGCTGCCTGCGCCCGGCCCAACAATGTTGCGAAAGGCTTGCCGCTTGCAACACCTGTGCGCAAATCCTGCAAGGCCAGAACGGCTTCGGCAAGTGATACTGGACCGCGCTTGGACGACTTCGCCTCCAGCGCCGCCACCTGTTCGCCAAGTGTTGCGAGTTGCGCCGAAATAGCATCCAGCCTGCCGCCAAGATCAGCAGCAGTGGCGGTCGCTTTGCCGTCTGCCGCAACTGCAGCGACCAGGGCTGCGTCTGCGGTTTCAGCTGCGGCTGCAAGCGCCAAGCCATCGATTGGATCACCTGCGGCTGCAGCACGGCTGCTCTTCACCAAGGCCGCCCTTACGGATGCAAGATTAGCTTCAAGCTTCTCGACTGTGGCTTTAAGACCCGCAGCTGGCTCGCCAGCAATAGTTTGCGCGGCTTCCGCCAGCGAAATGGCCTTAAGGGCTGATGCGCTGGCTGCTTTGGCTTCTGCATCAGTGTCATCTAACCGGGACTGGGTCTCGGCGATTGTCGCCTCGTTAGCGGTAATCGACGCCGCATTTGAAACTGCAGCTTTCCCGGCTTCGCGCGTAGCGCTCGCCCGCGCAAGCAGTTCTGGGGAATCCGCAAGCCCCATGCGATCACGGAGATAAGTGGGATTGACGATCAGCATATAAAGCCCAGCCACCACACACAGTGTTAGCAAGGCCAGCCAACCATAAACCAGTCCACCGGGGCCGCGCTTTTCTTCAGCTTGAGCGGCGTCGCGTTCCGCTTCCTGCTTGTCAGCCGCACCTGCGGCGAGCGCTAGCGCAGCAACGCCCGCGGCTGTCTCGGCAGAATTATTACCGGCTTCAGGTTCAGCCTCGCCGACTACTTCCGCCGGTTTTTCTTCCGGCTTAGCATCCGAAGCTGTCGTCGCATCGGGGGTATCCGATTCTGAAAACTCAGCCTCTATGACCGCGTCTGGCGAAACGCCTTCCGCTGTCTCTTATACACATCTCCGAGCCCACGAGACCTCTCTACATCTCGTA
>CAJXVF010000278.1 GCA_913060845.1 uncultured Alphaproteobacteria bacterium
TAGAGAGGTCTCGTGGGCTCGGAGATGTGTATAAGAGACAGCGTTGGCACGGCATTCCTCGTTACAGATGACCCAGCGGTACATTGAGGTCAGTGAGGACGCTATGAAGAAGGTGGTTGGACAGGCAGAGCGAGTGTCTATCGGGCATTGGGTTCGTAGAGATTTCCTAACTCAACACCCTTTGTAGTTCTTGCGAACGCATTCACGGGCGAGGTTCTGTGCGGTGGAGAGGTCGGCAGGGGTCATTAGTTCAGCAGCGAGGTCTCGCAACTGACCCCCAGGTTCATTCCCATTAGAGGCACCAAGATTTCCCCACATATGGGCATAGACCCAATCCTGTATGACCCCTTTTCCCGTTGCGTACATCACACCCAGCTTTCCTTGGGCTTTGGCATACCCCTGTTCGGCAGCAAGTCTGTACCACTTCACGGCAGTCTTATCGTCCTGTGGAACACCTTTTCCTTCGTCGTAAATAAAACCCAGATTGTACTGGGCACCGGCATTCCCTTGTTCAGCGGCAAGTGTGTACCACTTCACCGCAATCTTATAATCCTGCGGAACACCTTGTCCGTTTGCATACATCCAAGCCAGATTGTACTGGGCTTCGGCATTCCCTTGTTTCGCAAGAGGCGTCCATTCCCGCAGAGCAGTTGCGAAATCACCACTCTGGGCAGCGGTAAGACCCTTTTGGAAATCTTGGCTCCAAGACACTCCCGCACTTCCAAAAAGCAGGGCAACGGCGAGGCAGATGGTGGCTGCTAGGTTTTTCATACTGAAAGTCTGGCAGAAAGTGGAAATGGAGCAAATACCCTTGTGGGAGCGTTGTGAGCATCTCGTAGCGGCGGTGGGTCAATGCTGGATGTTCAGAAACTTGCGAGACATTTATCTTCAGCGCTCACATCTGCGGTGCTATGAAGACGGTCGTAAATCACTGAAAGTCACGATTGGTGTAGCATTAGTGTAACTCGTGTTAGCACTACATCGTTGAAAATGCGTGATTTGCACATTTGGTGTAGCATAGGTGTAGCAAAATATGTCTCAAAATAAATCAATAAAAACAGAGACTTATAAGAAAAAGTGGCAGTTTTGGATAGACCGGGGCGGCACCTTCACCGACATCGTGGCGCGAAAGCCAGATGGCGAGACGGTTGCGCACAAGCTGCTTTCCGTAAATCCGGAGCGATACCAGGACGCTGCGACCCAGGGTATCCGCGAATTGCTGGAAGTTCCGGCTGGGCAACCGATCCCAGCGGACGCCATCGATGCGGTTAAAATGGGCACCACCGTTGGCACCAATGCGCTGCTGGAGCGTAAGGGCGAACAGACTGTGCTGGCTGTCACAAGTGGGTTCCGGGACTTGCTGCGTATCGCGTATCAGAACCGCCCGCGCCTGTTTGATCTGGAATTGAAGCTGCCGGAACAGCTTTATACCGACGTCGTGGAACTGAACGAACGCGTGCTGGCCGATGGCACAGTCGAGCGCGCACTGGATGCAGATGCAACCCGCCGCGACCTGCAAGCCATGCGCGACAAAGGCTACACAAGCCTCGCGATCCTTTGCCTGCATGGCTATCGCTACCCGGAGCACGAGGAGCAGGCCGCTACCATCGCCCGCGAGCTTGGCTTCACGCAGATATCTGTCAGCCACCAGACCAGCCCCTTGATCAAAGCCGTCGGACGCGGCGACACGACCGTTGTCGACGCTTACCTCTCCCCCGTGCTGCGCCGCTATGTGGACATCGTGGCAGGTGAGCTTTCGGGCGCACGCTTGATGTTCATGCAGTCCAATGGCGGATTGGCAGACGCCCGGCGCTTCCAGGGCAAGGATTCCATCCTTTCCGGTCCCGCAGGTGGCGTTGTGGGTGCTGCTAAAACCGCAGGCATGGCCGGGTTTGACCGGATTATCGGCTTCGATATGGGCGGCACGTCCACCGACGTCTCCCATTATGCGGGCGATTACGAACGCGCGTTTGAAACACAGGTGGCCGGCATCCGCATGCGCGCACCGATGATGCAGATCCACACAGTTGCCGCAGGCGGTGGTTCAATCCTGGCGTTTGAACAGGGCCGCTACCGTGTCGGCCCCGAAAGCGCCGGCGCCAGCCCCGGCCCCGCAGCCTATCGCCGTGGCGGACCGCTGACAGTGACCGATTGCAACGTGCTTCTAGGTCGCCTGCAGCCCGCACATTTCCCACCCGTATTCGGCCCCAATGGCGACCAACCGCTGGACCGGGACGCCACGGCGAAAGCGTTCACAGACTTAGGCGGTCGCATTGCCGAGGAAACAGGCGACACGCGCAAGGTTGAGGACGTAGCACTGGGCTACCTTCAGATCGCCGTCGAGAATATGGCCAACGCCATTAAAGAAATCAGCGTCCGTCGCGGCTATGACGTGACCGAATACACGCTGCAATGCTTTGGCGGCGCTGGCGGTCAACATGCCTGCATGATTGCCGATACACTTGGCATGGAGACGATCTTCATCCACCCCTACGCAGGCGTCCTTTCCGCCTATGGCATGGGGCTGGCAGACTTACGCGCTGTCAAGGAACGCTCTGTCGAAGCGATGCTGGAACAATCAGCACTGGCCGAAATCGAAGCCACCCTCGCAACGCTTGGCAGCGAGGCTGAGGCAGAGCTTGAGCCGCAGCTAACGCCGGGTGACACGCTCCGCGTCGAGCGCCGTGTGCATCTACGCTATGACGGCACGGACTCATCCCTGGAAGTGGCTTACCCAGAAGGCGGCGACATATCCGGCGCGCTTCGGGCTGCATTTGAGGCAGAGCATCGCCAGCGCTATGGCTTCATCATGGACGGCAAAGCGCTCATCGTCGCCACCGCCGTCGCTGAAGCCGTTGGCGAAACCGATGTGGCGGATGAAATTGAACACGCCGTTGATCCAAGCGCCGAAGCGGCGGTGATCTCCACGCACCCGATCTACATCCAATCTGGCTGGGTGGATGCACCTTTCTATGACCGGGACAGCATGGCCCCGGGTGCAGCTGTATCCGGCCCTTGCGTCATCATCGAACGCACGGGCGCTAATGTCGTTGAGCCCGGATGGCGGGCCGAAATTACGGGTCGTGACCACCTGGTCATGCGCCGTGTGGAAGTGCTCGAGCGCGCCCACGCGATCGGCACAGAAGCGGACCCAGTGTTGCTGGAAGTGTTCAATAACCTGTTCATGTCCGTCGCGGAGCAAATGGGTGCCGCACTGGAGAACACAGCATATTCCGTCAACATCAAAGAGCGCCTGGATTTTTCCTGCGCCATCTTTGATGCAACAGGCAGCCTTGTCGCCAACGCGCCCCATGTGCCGGTACATCTTGGCTCCATGGGCGCATCCGTTCGCGCTATGATTAAGGAACGCGAGGGGACCATGAACCCTGGCGATTTCTATGCGCTCAACAATCCTTATAACGGCGGCACGCACTTGCCGGATATCACCGTTGTGGCACCCGTGTTTGAAGGCGATGAGATCATTTTCTACGTGGCGTCACGCGGCCATCATGCTGACGTTGGCGGGCTCACCCCAGGATCCATGCCGCCCGATAGCTCCACGATTGAACATGAAGGTGTGCTGATCGATAACTTCCTGCTGGTGGACCAAGGCGACTTCCAGGGCAAAGCGCTCGAAGACCTATTGCTTTCCGCCACGTATCCCGCCCGGAATGTCTACCAGAACGAGGCAGACCTTAAGGCGCAGATCGCGGCTTGCGAAAAAGGCATCCAGGAAGTCCGCCGCATGATCGGCCATTTCGGCCAGGATGTGGTTCAGGCCTATATGAAGCACGTGCAGGACAACGCGGAGGAAAGTGTCCGCCGCGTTATTGGTGCGCTGAAATCAGGCTCCTTCGATTACGGCCTGGACAATGGTGCGATGGTTTCCGTCGATATCTCTATCAATGAGACGGCACGGACGGCAAAGCTCGATTTCTCACGCTCATCGGCCCAGTTGAACTCCAACTTCAACGCGCCAGCGGCCGTATGCCGGGCAGCGGTTCTCTATGTTTTCCGCACGCTTGTTGGCCAAGATATTCCGCTGAATGACGGCTGCTTGAAGCCGATTGAAATCGTCCTGCCCCAGGGCTGCATGCTGAACCCCAACCCGGGTGCTGCTGTCGTCGCGGGCAATGTGGAGACCAGCCAGGTTGTCACCGATTGTGTCTACGGCGCATTGCAGGTGATGGGCGCTTGCCAAGGCACCATGAACAATTTCACCTTCGGCAACAAAACCCACCAATATTATGAAACCATCTGCGGCGGTGCCGGTGCCGGCCCCACCTGGGACGGCGCCAGCGCCATCCACACCCACATGACCAATACCCGCCTGACGGACCCAGAAATCCTAGAACTCCGCTACCCCGTCGTGCTGGAAGGCTTCGGCATTCGCCCGAATTCCGGTGGTGCAGGCAAGCATCGCGGCGGCGACGGCATCACCCGCCGCGTTAGGTTCCTAGAGGACATGACCGCCGCCATCCTCTCCAACCGCCGCGAAATTCCGCCCTACGGCATGGCTGGCGGCGATCCGGGCAAATGCGGCGTCAACCAGGTAAGACGCACAGATGGCTCCATCGAAACCCTAAAGGGTGCCGATAAAACCGAAATGTCCCCCGGCGACGTCTTCATCATCGAAACGCCAGGCGGCGGGGGATATGGGGCGGCCTAGAACTATACGGCCAAAATACAGCCCTAAGAGTCTGATTGAAAAGTCCATCATATATAACCTGTCTCTTATACACATCTGACGCTGCCGACGAAT
>CAJXVF010000279.1 GCA_913060845.1 uncultured Alphaproteobacteria bacterium
CACCTCTCTATTCGTCGGCAGCGTCAGATGTGTATAAGAGACAGGCAGTTGTCCGCCTTGGATATCTGGCGCGCTACCAAGGCCGTGCGCAGATTGATGCTGGTTTTAGGGGTATGGGCGAGCGTGAACGGTTCTTCATCAAGCAGTATATCCACAGCCACCAAGTGACAGTGACTGGGGATGCAGTCAGGGGTGTTTCATACCTGGAAGCACGCTACGGTCGGTTCGGCGTTTCATACCTAGTCAGCGGCTGCTATCGGGATAAGTATATCCGTACGGCGGATGGTTGGCGGTTCCGCGAAATGGATATCGATTTCTACTATACCGTCCCTGCCGGTGCTGGATGGACTGGCGATGAAATGCACTATTTAGACCCGGCTTTCGGGCGCAATTAGGGATCGGTCATATGACCCTCACAATGCCTTTCGACAACACGTTCGCTCGCGAGATGGAGGGCTTTTATGCCCCCTGGCAGGCAGAAGCCGCCCCAGCACCCGAGCTTCTGTTGCTGAATGAAGACCTGGCAGTTGAACTCGGGCTGGATGCTGCCGCCCTGAAGTCTGCTGATGCAGGGGCTATCTTTGCAGGCAACGAAGCGCCTATTGGGGCAACGCCGCTATCGCAGATCTATGCAGGTCACCAGTTCGGTGGATTCTCTGCCCAATTGGGCGATGGCCGCGCACTTCTGCTGGGTGAAGTATTGGATGTCCATGGAAAGCGCCGTGATATCCAGCTGAAAGGCTCTGGCCGCACGCCATTCTCACGTGGCGGTGACGGTAAAGCCGCCCTTGGCCCAGTGCTTCGCGAATATCTTATCGGCGAAGCGATGCACGGGCTGGGCATTCCAACTACGCGCGCCTTGGCTGCCGTATCAACAGGTGAGCCTGTCCGCCGGGAAACAGAGCTTCCGGGTGCCGTGCTGACGCGCGTTGCGTCCAGTCACCTCCGCGTCGGGACGTTCCAATTTTTTGCGGCTCAGGGTGAGATCGAGAAGGTCCAACAATTAGCAAACTATTGCATTGCGCGGCATTACCCCGAGCTCGCAAGCGCAGAAAATCCGTATCTGGCGCTTCTGGAAGCCGTGCGCGACCGGCAGGCTGCGTTAATCGCCAAGTGGATGCACGTGGGCTTCATCCATGGCGTCATGAACACCGATAACATGACCATTTCCGGCGAAACCATTGACTACGGCCCCTGTGCATTCATGGACGCCTATGATGCGCAGACTGTCTATAGCTCCATCGATACCCAGGGCCGTTATGCCTATGGCGCGCAGCCTGTCATGGGGCGCTGGAATATTGCACGGTTAGCGGAAACGCTGCTGCCATTGATCGCTGATAATGAAGAAGCGGCAGTCGAGGCGGCCACGGATGCCGTCGCGAAATTCGCTGAAATCTATGTGGGTGAATGGCTAACGGGTGTGCGCGCAAAGCTAGGTCTGCAATCAGCCAGCAACGATGACTTAGATCTAGCCAATAGCCTTTATACGATCATGTCTGAACAGAAGGCAGACCACACCAATCTGTTCCGTAGCTTATCATCAGCAGCCGTTGGAGATGACGCTCCAGTGCATGCTGAATTACAGGACTCTGCCGCCGTTACCCCTTGGCTTGAGCGGTGGCGCGCACGCATGGCTGATGACGCAATGGCACCCGACGCGCGCGCGCAAGCGATGAATGCCGTCAATCCTGTCTATGTGCCGCGAAATCATCTGGTTGAAGGCGCTTTGAAGGCAGCGGTCGAGACAGGGCAGATGACGCCGTTCAAGCTCCTGCTTGATATAGTGAAGTCACCGTTCGAGCCAAAGGATGGTCTGGCAACTTATGCCCAACCTGCCTCTGCCGCGTTCGGTGCTGGCTATAAAACGTTCTGCGGAACTTAGATTCAGAACGCCTTGTAGTTAATTGAGACTCCGGAGAAAAACTGGTTGGGCGAACCCGCCTGCCTGACGACTGAGCTATCTGCTGCGTCGCCGATAAGGCGTGTGTAACTTCCTATGAATGACGCAGACCAATTATCAGTGAAGGCATATCTGATGACGCCAGTAATCCCGACATCCTTGAACCCTGCACTCGCGCTGAACGGCGCTAGACCACTGGCGATGGAATCCGCCGCTGAGACATCAAAGAAGGCTTCCATATACTGGTTAGACGCATAGCTTGTTGAGAGGCTGACAATCGCCTTTAGATCACCCGTCACAGGCCTGATGAATGACAGGCTGCCTTCAACCAGAAAACCGTTATGGCCTTCGTTTACATCATGGGCGAACGATAACCGGCCCGCGACAATGCCCGGATCATTAACGCCCAAAACCTGCAAAGGTACGCCGCCACAAATGTAGGCACCGAGTTCTATCGAATCGTCAACTTCAGTGAGCGCTGCGACCGCTGCATTGTCGACGCCGTTATCCCGACCGCCGCGAAATCGGGCGAGCGGTCCAGCCTGAAACGATAGTGCAGGTATGAAATCTGCCTCAATCCTAAGCCCACGTGAACGTAGTCCGATGAAACGGTTTTCATAATCGAATGCCAGAAGCGGCAAAGGCTCATAGGTATCAGCGCCCTCATATTCGGGCTTGACCCCAACGCCGGCGCTAACTGTCAGCGTCGGCTTGCGGACGTCTTGAGCAAAGACTGAGCCTGGCAGGATAAGAATGAGTGCGGATGCGAGTATACGCGCGCCCGGGATCACTCTGCAGCCTGCGTAGGGCCGGTCGGGCCAACTTTTGCAAGCGTCTTGCCGTAACGGTCCTTATGGACGTTCGTTTCCAGCTCTTCTAGCTCAATTTCGCCAGACATGACCTGTCGCTTCCAGTCCTGGTGTGCAGGTTCATCTGCATGGAATTCAGGCATGACCTGTTCCGCAAACATCTCAAGGCTTTCGCAGATGTGCTCGTGGCTGTTCTTGCCTGCTTGGTTCAGCAGAATGATCTGATCAGCGTGGCTTTCTTTGAACTTCCGCAATTTCTTACGAATGGTGTCAGGTGAGCCAACGAGACCGCCGCGCAGTGCTTTCTCGACCAAGTCCGGATTAGCGTCTTTCCACTTAACAAACTCATCCCACAGGTTGACCGTGCCTGCTGGTGGGCGGCGCCGGTCT
The DNA here is from genome assembly GCA_913060845.1 of uncultured Alphaproteobacteria bacterium. Lineage (GTDB taxonomy): Bacteria > Pseudomonadota > Alphaproteobacteria > Bin95 > Bin95 > VMCJ01. The sequence goes on from CAJXVF010000279.1 coordinate 3,100, forward strand.
GCGCTGTTGCCATAGAAGCGAAGCGCGAACTGGAAGAATGTCAGGCCTTCAGACCGCTTCCGCGCCTCCTCATCCGTTTTCGCACACATGAAATAGCTGACGAGCGCGATATTCGGGTTGATCTGGTAATCAGCCAGCTTATCGAGCCGCTTCGTGATGGAATTATAATAGGCGTGGACCCATGCGTGGGCGGCATCTGCGCTGACAAACTGAAATCCAAGCGCACCCATGCCCCGCCTGCCCGCCATTTCAATGGTTTCGAGCTGTGAACAAGCGACCCAAATGGGCGGATGCGGCTTCTGCAACGGACTTGGCAGAACCAGGCGTTCCGGCATTTGGAAATATTTGCCATCGAATGATACGGGCTTGTCGCCAAACATTGGGATGACGGCCTTAACAGCTTCCTCCCATACTTCGCGTTTGGTTTCGAAGTCCCGGCCAAACGGCTCAAGCTCGGTAGCACTGGCGCTTTCGCCAATTCCGAATTCAACCCGGCCATTGGAAAGTAGGTCCAACGTAGACACACGCTCTGCTACACGAGCCGGATGATTGGTCGTTAGCTGGATAATGCCATGGGCCAAGCGGATATTCTTCGTGCGCTGGCTGGCCGCTCCAAGGAAGACTTCTGGGGCGGAGGAATGGGAATATTCTTCAAGGAAGTGATGCTCAACTTCCCAGGCGTAGTCATAGCCAAGGCCATCTGCCAACTCGAGTTGATCGAGCGCATTGTGGTGCAGCTGCCACTCAGTATGCGGCTCCCAGGGGCGGGGAATCTGCAGCTCATAAAAAACGCCGAATTTCATGGGATCTATCCTTCCAGAATTTGCGCATACGCATTGCAGTAGCCGTTATGGCTGGCAATACGCGAGCACCTCAGTGCACCAGGGCTTCAGCTTCCGTAGAACGGCCCGCCGGCATTTCGCATCCACAGCCGCACCAGATGGCGGCGCCGTTCCGCTTCTGGCCAATCCGTGAAGCCGGTGCGGCGATGGCCGATGCGCTTATTGTTGACGATCTGAATTTGCCCTGGCTCGAAGGTCAGCGTCAGGCCGAGATCCGGGTCTTCCGTTATCTGAGCGATGGCGGCGAGTGCCTGCTCGGCGCGATCATCCATCTCCAGGCCCTTCACTTCGGCACCTTGGCGAACCAAACGCGGTGAGAAGGCTATTCTAATACCGCCGTCTGGATGCGCGGCAAAAGCGGGCTTCTCTGTCAAAGGGTCATCGATGGATGCGTGTTCGAACTGACGGTCAAACCAGAAGGGCTCAAACATGCGCGCCACGACATCATCCGGCAGTTCTTGGCGCAGTCGATTATAGACAGTCTGAAAGCTGATCAGCCCTGAAAGCCCGCCTTCCATTGCCGTTTGCAGGCAGAACAATGCGACGTAGTCAGGCGGTAGATTGAAGGAATTATCCGTGTGAAACCCTTGGTGATTGCGTGTCTTTGATGCGCGGACGCCATTGCCAGCTTCGGCGACGAGGCCGGTGTCGACCACGTCATAAACCATGGTCCCATCATGCTTTTGCGCCACAAGCGGCGCTGTCATGCCCATCAGCAACCAATACAGCTTGGTTGCGATTTCACGGTTCGACACATCCAATCGGTCTATGATCTGTCTCTTATACACATCTCCGAGCCCACGAGACCTCTCTACATCT
>CAJXVF010000280.1 GCA_913060845.1 uncultured Alphaproteobacteria bacterium
ACGAGATGTAGAGAGGTCTCGTGGGCTCGGAGATGTGTATAAGAGACAGCGGCGGCCACGGTCGAAGTCGCTGGTTGATATCCGAAGATCAGCAGACAAAGACCAAGGGCAATTGCGGCGGCGATAACGCCCATGGTCGCCGGAACGCCAAAGGCCTCCGCGATGGGCGGCAGCGCGGCCAAGCCAATTGCGATGCCGAGCGGCCAAGAATTGACGAAAATCGCCATCGCAGTTGCAATTTCTCTACCAGCGAACCAGTCGGTCAACATCTTCGTCATCAGCACGTTCAAGATGACCCCACCGATGCCAGCGAGCACTCGCCCGGCGATTTGCGCTTCCCAATGGGGAACCAGCGCGATCAAAAGACCGCCCGCCAGCATCAGCACCAAACCGAACGCGACGGCCTGCTTATCGCCAAAGCGTTTCCCAATGGCCCCGCCTGGAAGAGCGATAATCACGCCTGGCGACACATACAGGCCAATCAACAGGCCAATATCCGCAAGCCCGACGCCAAAATTCGTCATCATGAACGGCGAAAGCGCCGCGACGGACTGGAATTGAAGCGCCATCGTCACACGGACAAGAAATAAGACACAGAGCGCGCGCCAATGAGCAGACATTCAATCGATACTTTCAAAAGAAGCGTATGCAGAAATCACATCAAAGATTTCACCGGGGAACCCCAAATGGCTCCCTTCCAAGGAGTTTGGTGCACTGAACGGCGCGCATCAAGCCGACTTGCTCTGACCATAGCCATGCGCCAGAATTTTGTCCCATCACCCAGAAGGAACGCTGAAATGACTGATGCTGATCGCCACGCTTCGCTGATTGCCGCTCATGAAACGCGTCTGAAAGCGTTGCTCGCCGGTGACTTAGAGGTTTTGAAGACGGTCGTTGGCGAAGACATGGTGTTTGTGTCCTCGTTCGGCGGAACCAGTACGCGCGCTGATGTCGTCGCTGGGTTCAATGCGGGGACAATGCAAATTCTACGCATGGATGCGAGCGATATATCCACCCGGATCTATGGGGATATCGGCATCCTGATTTACAAGGCCAACGCAAAGATGCGGGACGGAGAGACGACTGTGGAAGGCATGACACGATCCACGACGGTTTATGCGTTCCGTGATGGCGGTTGGCAGATGATCTCGCAGCATCAATCGCGGATCGAATGAGTTGGCAGCATTGGCCTCAATACGCCTGTTTGGTATATGCAGGGCCACCGATATTTGAAAGGACGACAGTTGAGCACCTACGTCATTGATCCTCCCAAACAAGCGGCACTTGCGGTTGCTGGCTCCGACGCACTTTTTCCCGTGCGCCGAATTTACTGTATCGGTCGGAACTATGCCGAGCATGCGATCGAAATGGGCCATGATCCTAATAAGGAGCCGCCATTCTTCTTTCAGAAGAACCCGGATAACATTGATTCTTCTGGGGATTTTCCCTATCCGCCAAAAACCAGTGATGTCCATTTTGAAATTGAGATGGTCGTCGCCTTGAAAAGCGGCGGCCGCAATATCGCATTAGACAGCGCTCTGGATCATGTATTCGGCTACGGTATTGGTCTCGACATGACACGCCGCGACTTGCAGGGCGAGATGAAGAAGATGGGGCGCCCCTGGGAAATCGGCAAAGCTTTTGAGAATTCAGCACCCATGGGCCCGCTGCATAAAGCGTCTGAGACAGGGCACATTGCATCCGGCCCGATTGCCTTGCATGTGAACGGCGCATTGCGGCAATCGGGCGACATCAATCAGATGATTTGGAAAGTTCCGGAGATGATCGCCTATCTTTCGGAATATTATGAGATTGCCGCCGGTGATCTGATTATGTCCGGAACGCCAGCAGGCGTAGGCCCCATTTCCCGCGGCGATGACATGGTTGGAAGTGTCGCTGGCCTGGGTGAGTTGTCTGTAAAAGTAATCTAAGCATTACGCAGGGCACTGTCCGAGCAATTTGACTCATGCCGTTGAGCGTCGATCCATAGCGTTCTTGGATGAGAGAGCTGTTCCGCTGCTTTTATAGTTCGCCCAAGGTCATTCGCCTCAAGCCGCACTGCCGTCCATAACCATACGCTTTGCCGCAATCGGGAACAGCGAGTTTTATTCTCGCACCAACGGCCCTTTGGCGCGCCACATCATCGCCAAGGCTGATATGACCGACCCGATCGCCATCGCGGCGAACGCGAAGAACCAGGCATTTGGCGCATAAACGCCGCCGCTCATCTTGATGGCGAAGCCAACGGACAACGGGCCGAGGAAGCCGAACGTAAACCCGATCAGGCCAAAGAGCGCGAGCGCAGCCGCGCGCGTCTCGGCGTTCGTCGCCCTTACGACGCCCCCGGCGATCGCCCCAACGTCGCCGAAACTGGTCAGGGCATGCAACAACAAAAGCGCCAGTACGATTTCATAAGAACTATGCGGTATCCACCCAAGGATCAGGCATATGCAGATCGACGCGATAGAGACGAGGAAGATCACTTTGCGCCGCCTCCAACGGATGCCGATCTCGGCAACCAGGAAGTTTAGCGGAACAGCGATGAAGACAGATAGGGCAGCGATAGTCGTCGGGTTCCACTGGCCAATGGCGTCCCCAGACGACATGGCATTGAACGCAAGAAAAGGCACAAACCAGACGCGGATCGCGAACACTTCCCAAAGATTGCCACCATAGGCGATCACGTAACGCATTATTTCCCGATCCCTGAAAGCGGCGGCGAAGTTGGGAAAGAGGCGGTTTGAGCGTGCTTCTGCCCCGTGGGCTGGTGGGCCGATAAGGATGACAATTGGGACAGATAGAAGCGATCCGATACAGGCAGCAAAGAACACGGCTTCCCAGCCTGCCCAGCCCACGAGCAACCCTGCCGCCAGATAGGAAAAGCCGCTGCCGATAGCGAACGCGCCGGTGTAGAGCGCGCTCGCACGCGCCTGCACTTCGCCATCCAGGCGGTCGGCAAGCAACTTCATGCCAACGATATGAACACCGGCAAAGCCTGCCCCTGCCGCGAACCGAAGGACCAGCGCGGACCAAAAGCCGTCAGCCGTGAACGCGAAACACAAAGACGCCACCGCGCTAATGACGGCCGAAATGGCGTAGACGATGCGTCCGTCCATGCGGTTGCTGGCACCCGACATAAAGGGCAGCGCCACAGCATAGCCAGCGAAGTAGATGCCGCCGAGCCAGCCAATCTCGGTCGCATCCAAGTACCAGAGCGCTGAAAGCTCTACGATCAACGACGGGACCGTCATAATCCCGAGTTAATTAAGGATCAGTCCGGCGGCGAGAGCTGACACGACGAAGAATGGCGACTTCATCGCATGCGCCGAGCATTGGTCAATGCCATCAGGGAGTTCATGGTGACTGGTATCCAGAACCACTATCGAGATGTCAAACGGCAAGCTATTTCCCGCATATATTGGGCTCTGCGTTTGCCGCGCGACCGTCCCAAATCTGATGCCAACCCAATTACCTGGTTAGACTAAGTATCCTGATTCGTTATTTGAAATTGATCAATAGTTTATGGCCCGGACGAGTGGAAGCGACTGCGGTGCACTGCGTGTCCGTCGCGGCGTCGCTCTGACGCCGATGGAAACCCGGCGCGACGTGATCGTCGAGATGGCCGTACCAGCAGACCGGCACTCGCGATCGCTTCGACACCTGGACGCCGGAGGTATTGACCATGCGCCGTGCGGCAGGACGCGGTTAGGTGGCATTCGACGTGTTAAGCGGCCCGCCGATCAGTCGCGGCAAATGTTGCCTGGTATGTGACGGCTATGGGCGATGTTTATGCCAATTCGTTACGCGCCGAAGGCTATGGCGTCGAGGTTGATGCGGTTATCGCGGCCAATCCGAAGCCTAATCCCAAAACCGCCATCTTGCCCCCGGAAGCAGAAGTGTTATTGGAGCAGTTGACCGCCTTCGGTCCGCCGAACCGGGTGCAAGTGGCGCTCGCCAAATGGGACGTTCGGGTCGACGTCACCATGCTTGGTATTGCGCCGGGCACGCCTTGGCCTCAGATCGAAGCGATCCTGCATGCTGGCGCACCGCCAATTGGGTAAATCTGCTTCAGCCCGATACTTGCCGCGGAGTTCCAGAAACACGGCGATGAGGGCGAGGCCAATCTTGAATTCAGTAAAGGACATTGTCAGAACAATCTGAGTTGAGCCGTTGAGCGTCGATCCATAGCGTTCTTGGATGAAAACCCATTCCGCTGCCGCAACAGTATGCCCGAAGTCATTCGCCTCACGGTCCTGAGTGGTCTGACTGCACCCCAGATGACGATTTCCGATTGCGGTGACGTGGCTCGGTTCACTAAGGTGATAAGCGAAATCGTGCCAACAGTGTTTTCCCGCCCCCATTATGGATGTTCGACATGGCTTTTTATGAAAACGGTTCCGTCAAAATTTACTACGAGGAAGCGGGCTCCGGCTTTCCGCTACTGGTCATTCCCGGTGGCGGGCTGAACGCGAATATCGCCTATCTTTCCGAACGGACGCCGTTCAACCCGATGAACACCCTCAACGACCAGTTTCACTGCATAACCACGGACCTGCGCAATGCTAATGGCGGCCAGTCCTCTGGCCCGGTGGAGGTCGATCGGCCATGGGATTGCTATATCGATGACCTACTCGGCCTGATGGACCATCTCGGTTACGACAAATTCCTGGTCATCGGCTTCTGCATTGGCGGCCCCTTCATCTGGAAGATGCTGGAGCTGTCTCTTATACACATCTGACGC
>CAJXVF010000281.1 GCA_913060845.1 uncultured Alphaproteobacteria bacterium
CACAACGAGCAACCGAGCCTGTTCAGCAGGGATGCCGCGCGCACGGAGATAAAACAGCTGATCGTCGTCAATGTCGCCAGCGGTGGCACCGTGGCTACATTTTACGTCGTCCGCATAGATTTCCAGCACGGGCTTTGAATCGATCTCTGCATGGTCAGAGAGCAGCAGAGCACGATTGAGTTGATGACCATCAGTTTTCTGCGCAATCCGATCAACAACGATATGACCTTGGAACACGCCGCGCGCATTGCCGCCAATGGCGCCGGAATAGACCTGACGCGACCGAGTATTCGGCGCCAAGTGGTCGATACGGCTTGAATGGTCCGCATGTTGGCGATCACCAAGCATGTACGCACCGTTCAAACGAACTTCGCTGTCTGCACCATCCAGGCTGGTCGCGACTTCATTGCGAGATAGGGCAGCGCCCAATGTCAGCACGAAGTTATCGTAAATCGAGCCTTCACCGATGGAAACGCGAGCCATGGCCAGATGTCGCCCTTCCCCGCCTTCAAGCTGCGCTTTGGCATGGGTCAGCACAGCGCCGTCAGCCACACGGATATCGGCGCCGTGATTGGCGAGATATGCGCCTTTGGCAGGGCCAATATGCCGTTCAATGATCGTAGCGCGCGCGTTCTCACCAATATCAATGGCCATACGCGGGTGCCACATCAGCGCGCGCTCACCGGGAGCCGCTACGAAGAGAATTTCCAGTGGACGCGGCAGGGTTTCTCCATCTGGCACTCGAATTGCCAAGCCGTCATCGAACAGCGCCGCGTTCAATGCGTACATGACCTGGGCATCATCCACCTTGCGGCCCAGCAATGCCTGCACCCAATCAGCGCCCAAAGTATCAGCAAGCGGCGACACGTCGGCTGTCACGCCATCCAAATCAGAAAGCGCTGGTGCCAAACGACCGTTGATGAATACGGCGCGCGCTGAACCTTCCAGCATTAACGCTGGCAGATCACCTAGTGCAGCATCGTCATTTGCAGGCGCTGGCTCGTATTTGGCGCGGGCGATGGGGCGGAGACTGGTGTATTTCCAGGCTTCGTCGCGGTTAGTGGGCAATCCGCCTTCACTAAAGCGCGCAAATCCATCCCGGCGCAGGCCAGTCAGCCATTCAGGCTCACCGCTGCGTTCCCGGAACGACGGCGTGAAAGCTGCGACCCCAAGCGGTTCTTTAGCAGCCATTATGCGGCCAACCCGGCCAGGACATCGCCATAGCCTTTTTCTTCGAGCTCCAGCGCCAATTCAGGGCCGCCTGTTTTGACGATCCGGCCCTTAGCCAATACATGCACTTTGTCTGGCTTAATGTAGTCGAGCAGTCGTTGGTAATGGGTAATCACGAGCATGCCGCGCTCAGGCCCACGCATGCGATTAACGCCGTCTGCGACGATCTTCAGGGCGTCGATATCAAGGCCACTGTCCGTCTCATCTAGGATGCAGAACTTTGGCTCAAGCAGCGCCATCTGCAGCACTTCGTTGCGCTTCTTCTCGCCGCCAGAGAACCCAGCATTCACAGGCCGCTTCAACATCGCTTCATCGATGCCAAGGTCTTTCAGGTGTGCGCGCACAAGCTTGAGGAAGTCGAGCGCAGAAAGCTCGCCTTCGCCGCGCGCCGTGCGGACGGCATTGAGCGCCGTCTTCACGAAGGTCATGCCAGCGACGCCCGGGATTTCGACGGGATACTGGAACGCCAGGAACAGACCAAGTGCAGCACGTTCTTCAGGGTCCAAGCCCAGCAGGTCGGCGCCGCCAAGCGTGGCCGTGCCATCCGTCGCTTCATAGCCATCGCGGCCAGCGAGCGTATAGGAGAGCGTGCTTTTGCCGGAGCCGTTTGGTCCCATGACGGCGTGGACTTCACCCGCAGGCACAGTCAACGTCAGGCCGTTGATGATCTGTTTGCCGTCGATGTCGACGTGCAAGTTATTGATTTCAAGCATATTTCTGTTCCTTACCCAACACTGCCTTCAAGGCTGATGCTGACCAATTTCTGCGCCTCAACGGCAAATTCCATAGGGAGTTGTTGCAAGACCTCACGGCAGAAACCGTTGACGACAAGCGCCACAGCTTCCTCTTCACCAATGCCACGCTGGCGGCAATAGAAGAGTTGATCTTCGCTGATTTTGGACGTCGTCGCCTCATGCTCGACACGCGCCGAGCGGTTCTGGCTTTCGATATAAGGGAATGTGTGGGCGCCGCACTGATCGCCGATCAAGAGCGAGTCACATTGCGTGTAATTCCGCGCCTTCTCTGCCGTCGGTAGCATTTTGACCAGGCCGCGATAGCTATTCTGCGCCTTACCAGCCGAAATGCCCTTCGAAATGATCCGGGAGCGCGTGCGCTTGCCCATATGGATCATCTTCGTGCCCGTATCCGCCTGCTGCATGTTGTTGGCGATAGCGACGGAATAGAACTCGCCCTGGCTGTCATCCCCCTGCAAAATGCAGCTTGGATATTTCCAAGTGATCGCAGACCCCGTTTCGACCTGGGTCCAACTAACTTTTGATCGGTCGCCCGCACACAGCGCGCGCTTGGTGACGAAGTTATAGATGCCGCCAACGCCGTTCTCATCGCCCGGATACCAGTTCTGAACGGTTGAATATTTGATCTCCGCATCCGCATGCGTAACCAGTTCAACGACAGCCGCATGAAGCTGATTTTCGTCCCGCATTGGGGCCGTACAGCCTTCCAGATAGCTCACGTATGAGCCTTCTTCGGCGATGATCAATGTGCGCTCAAACTGCCCCGTATTCTCCGCATTGATGCGGAAATATGTGGACAGCTCCATCGGGCATTTGACGCCCTTCGGGATGTAAACGAATGACCCATCGGTGAAGACGGCAGAGTTCAGCGCGGCAAAGTAGTTGTCATCGCGCGGCACGACTGCGCCCATATACTTCCGGATTAGTTCCGGATGCTCTTGGATCGCTTCCGAGATAGAGGAGAAGATAACGCCCGCTTCAGCCAGCTTCTTCTTGAAGGTTGTCGCAACGGAAACACTATCAAAAACAACGTCTACCGCGATGTTCTTAACACCAGCTAGCATCTCTTGTTCACGCAAAGGAATACCAAGCTTCTCGTATGTGCGCAGCAGCTCAGGATCAACGTCGTCCAAGCTTTCCGGCGCGTTCTCATTCGATTTTGGCGCGGAATAATAGTACGCGTCTTCGTAGTCAATTGGCGGATAACGAAGCTTGCCCCAATCGGGTTCCTTCATCTCAAGCCAACGACGATAGGCTTCGAGGCGCCATTCAAGCAGCCATTCAGGCTCATTCTTCTTGGCGGAGATAAAGCGGACGGTATCCTCGCTCAGACCTTTGGGCGCGTACTCCGCCTCAATGTCTGTGACGAAGCCGTATTTATATTTCTCGTTCAGCCGTTCGACGTCGGCGACGGTTTCGGCGGTGGCGCTCATGGTGTGGCCTCCCTTAGTTCAGTCGGCGGCGGATTAAATTGGAAGAGCGGCGCCAGCATGTCAGCAAGCGTGACTTGCTTCAGCGCATCTTCAATGGCGATATTCACAGCGTCCCAACTGCCTTTCAGCAGACAAGTCGCTTCGACGGAGCATGGATCATCCGCACCCTCTACACAGGCTGTGATGGCGACTGGGCCGTCCAACGCCACCACAATTTCGGCAACAGAAATTGCTTCTGGCCGGCGGGACAGAAGGTACCCGCCCTGGGCGCCCCGTGTACCCGATACAAGCCCACCGGTCGCAAGCGCCTTTAGCACCTGTCCCACCGTTGCGGGCGGCAGGCCGGTATTCGCGGCAACATCGGCTGCGGATTGGCGTTCATCTGGCCGAGAGGCCAACCGGCCCATCACCACGACGCCATAGTCCGTCATTTTACTGAGACGGAGCATGCCCGTCCTCCCTAAACTTTCAAATCGTAGATAAATGATACGATATCTATTTGGACCAATCTACTCCTATTGGCAAGGCCTTCCATCCAAACAAAAATGCGACAAAACTGTCACAATAGCTCAATGCGTCAGTGTGAATGTGCGCTTGATAAGATCAGCCATCCAATGGGAGCTTAGGACATAGACCGCCACCCTTCCTTTGATGAATTTGATGAGATCAACAGCCCTCGTCCAGAGGCAGCCGCCTTTGAGGAGCTGGCTGAGAAAGCCCTTTCTCGTCGCGGGTTTCTGGGTGCGCTTGGAGCGGCTGGTGTTGCCGCAGGCACCACGGCGCTAACGCCACTGAAGGTGAATGCCAGCAGTAGCCTCAGCTTTAAGCCTGTCGTCGCCAATACCCTGGATACTGTAGCGCTGCCGCCTGGGTATTCTTGGAAGCCGCTCGTTCGCTGGGGTGACCCGCTTTGGTCAGACGGTCCTGAATTTGATCCCGTGACCCGCAGTTCCGGCGCGGCGCAGGAACTACAATTTGGCGACAATAATGACGGCATGAAAATGTTCACCCGCGACGGTCGAACCGTGCTTGTTGCGAACAATGAATACACCAACCGCTACATTACCTATGGCGCAAATCCTTCGAAGCAGCCTGAAACCGCTGATGATGTGCGCAAAGCCAAAGCCGCGCACGGCGTTTCCATTTTTCAGATACGGAATGGGAGCAATGGATGGCAGATCGTGCTGGATGCCCCAGAGAACCGGCGGATCACTGCCGATACGCCGATGCAGCTAACCGGCCCAGCCCGCGGCCACGCCTGTCTCTTATACACATCTGACGCTGCCGACGAAT
>CAJXVF010000282.1 GCA_913060845.1 uncultured Alphaproteobacteria bacterium
GCAAGAAACCATTTGTATTCTCTGCCCAGGGAATGCCACCAACATTGATGCCAAGCAGGCCGGTTACGAACCCAAGCGGCAGGAAGATCCCCGCGATGATCGACAGAACGTACATGTTCTTATTCATTTTCTCGGACATTTGGTTGCCTATACTGTCATCCAGCACTCCGGCCCGCTCGCGCGCCGCATCTAGCTCCTCAACATATTGCATCAATCGGTTCGCGGTCTCCCGCAGCCGCAAGCGATCTGTTTCGTCCAGCCATTTCGGCGGTTCTGCATGCAGCATCGTTACGGCACCCCGTTGCGGTGCCATGTAACGACGGAGGATTAGAATGTCCTGCCGCGTCTCCCGAATGCGCTTTCGAGCGGCCAAGGGCTCTGCGGTGGTCAAGACTGATTCGACTTCATCCAGTGTGTCATCGAACCCATGAATAACCCCGGACATTCGTTCGGTCAGGTGCGTAATCAGGCGCTCAAACAGAGACGGAATGCTGTCAGGGCCGGTCTGGTCTTCGAGATAGCGGGTCAAAATATCACGCGGGGTCTGCAAGCGGTGATGTCGGAGCGTGATAATCCGCTGGCCATCTGACCAAATGCGCAGCGAAAGCATATCCTCTGGGTTCGCACCTGGATTGGTGTTCACGCCGCGCAGGATAGCAACGGTGCCACGCTTGCCATAGAACATGCGTGGACGCGTTTCCTCTGCCAACAGCGCCTCAACCGTGATCGGCGTCAGCCCGCTATCGTCACGAATCCACTGCTGAACGCGGGGCGAAGTTCGGTCGAGATGCAGCCAAACCGGTGCATCACCCGCCCGCCGATTCTCCACAGTTGACCAATCGCCAAGTTCAGCACCGCCACGGCCATCGAGCGTAGCGGCGAAAATCAAACCGTCGTCTTCAGGTAGGTTCCAGGCTGGGCCTGTAAATTGGGCATCAGTCACGTTTAGGTCTCCGTTACCTCGACAGCATCAAATCTGCGGCTTTTTCCGCGATCATTATCGTCGGGGCATTCGTATTTCCAGATACCACTGTCGGCATCACAGACGCGTCGACCACACGCAGGTTTTGAATTCCGCGAACGCGCAAGGCTGTGTCTACCACAGCGCCAGGGTCGCTATCGACCCCCATCTTGCAGGTGCTGGCCGGGTGCCAGTTAGATCCACCAATTTCCCGCGCATAGGCCAGCAGTTCATCATCCGTTTGCGCATCAGTTCCGGGGCCTATTTCATGGTCGTAATGTGGGCGCATCGCTGCCGTCTCCATCAGGCTACGAGTGAAACGCATGGCACGGATTGTGGTTTCACGGTCTGCCTCCGTCCCCAGCACATTTGTGTGGATAGCTGGGTCTACATCGGGATCGGCAGACTTGGCATGAACGGACCCTCGGCTTTCCAGGCGCAGCAGCGTCGGCCCCAGTGTCACGCCGGGTTCCTTGTCCAGTGTGCGGTCCCTGATGGAGCGGTAGCTTCCTGGGAAGAACTGCAGCTGGATATCGGATGATGCCAGCTCTAGCCGGCTACGGAAGAACGCATTCACTGGATTAGTTGGGTTGGTCAGCACACCTGTTTTGTTGATGAAATATCGCGCGCCTTCGGCTAGTGCACGCAAGCCATGGACGCGCTCATTGAACGTGCCAAGCTTGCCCTTAAGCCGCCAACGCATTCGGAAAATCTGATGGTCCTGCATGGCTGCACCAACGGCAGGCAGCGCATGCTGCACATCAATACCGACAGCCTTCAACCGCGCCGGATCACCCACGCCAGAGAGTTGCAACAGATGCGGCGAGCCATACGCACCACCGCTCAATATAACTTCTCTACTTGCTTTAGATTCTTTCACTAAACCTTTTATATTATAGCTAACACCGACAGCTTTAGTGCCATCAAACATCACCCGGTGTGCATGAGCTTGAGTTTCTACATGAAGGTTTGGACGCGAACGGGCAGGCTTCAAATAAGCTTGGGCGACACTGTTCCGCCTGCCCTTCGATATCGTGACTTGCGTCAGCCCAATGCCCTCTTGCTCTGCCCCGTTGAAATCTGGGTTCAGCGGCAAACCTACTTCTTGGCCAGCCGCCAGGAATGCCCGAACGATTGGCGTGACATCGGGCAGGTCCGATACTTGGAGCGGTCCATCGCCACCGTGAAATTCATCCGCCCCGCGCGCATTGCTTTCGGCTTTGCGGAAATACGGCAGCACGTCCTTATAAGACCATCCGCGGCAACCAAGCTGACCCCAATGATCATAATCCTGGCGTTGGCCACGCATGTAGACCATGCCGTTGATTGAGGATGATCCGCCAAGAACCTTACCGCGCGGCAGGTAGTCATTCTTACCTGCAGCGTGAGTTTCCGGCTCGCTTTCAAAGCGCCAATTGACGTTTGGATTGGTTAGCGTTTTGCCGAAGCCCAGAGGCACATGGATCCAGAAGTTCTTGTCCTCTGGCCCGGCCTCTAGCAGCAGAACCTTATTCTTCGGGTCCGCGCTTAATCGGTTCGCCAGAACGCATCCGGCTGACCCTGCGCCGACGATGATGAAATCATAATCCATGCCGCAATTCTCCCGTTCGCAAACAGGAGACTGCGCGAATGCCGTCTGCGCAAGGGCTAAAAGCTATAGCGAGACGGGTTCCGGCGCTTCACGGTTCAGGATCATATCGGCTGCTTTTTCCGCAATCATCAGTGTTGAGGCATTGGTGTTGGCTGATGGCATGGTCGGCATGATGGACGCATCCACCACCCGCAAGCCCTGAATACCGCGCACCCGCAATTGATCATCCACGACTGACATCGGGTCCGTTTCCGGCCCCATCCGGCATGTGCCCATTAGGTGGAACGCCGTGGTGCCGATCCCGCGCGCGAAATCCATCACCTCATCATCAGTCTGAACGTCTGGGCCTGGCAGGTGTTCCTGGCGCACATATGTACCGAGCTCTGGCGTGCTGAGCAGCCGCCGCGCCAGCTTAACGCCGCCGAGCAGGCAGCGCTGGTCGATCTCGTGAGCCAGGTAGTTTGGCTGAATTTCAGGCTTCTCGAATGGATCGGCTGAACGCGCACGGATGTATCCCGTACTTTCGGGCCGCTGTTGCCATGCTGCAACAGTCACGCCCGGGAAATCATCCAACTGCGCTTGCACGCCCTCTTTGTAGGAGCCGGGCGTGAAGGTCAGTTGCAGATCGCCCTTATCCAGCGCCTCATCAGATTTCCAGAAGCAATGCACCAGCGTTGGCGACAATGCCAGAACGCCCTTGCGGGTCGCCGCGTATTTCAGCACTTCGCCGACGAGATTAAGGCCGCGCACCCGTTCGTTCACGGTCCGCATGCCCTCTACCTTGCCGACCAGCCGGACAGGATAATGGTCCCGCAAATTCTCACCCACACCCCGCAATGCATGGACAACGTCGATCCCGCGAGACTTCAGCATTTCTGGCTCACCGATGCCGGAAAGCTGGAGCAATTGCGGGCTATTCACCGTGCCGCCGCACAGGATCACTTCCTTAGACGCATGCACCTCAACCTCAGTGCCGCCGCGCCCGCCCTTGGCATAGCGAACGCCCTTGGCGCGCCCGCCTTCCAAGATCAAACCGCTTGCGTGGGCATTGGTCCGCACATCGATACGGCCCGTCGCCTTCTTCGCTGGGTGCAGAAACGCGCGGGCGGCGGAAACGCGGCGGCCTTTGTGAATAGCCCGCTGAAAATAGCCCACACCTTCTTGGGTCGCACCGTTGTAATCTGGGTTGCGCGGAATGCCGAGGCCGACCGCGCCATCCATGAACGCCTCACAAAGTGGGTCGTGCCATTCGATATCGGAAACGATCAGGCTGCCGTCTCGCCCCCGAAATGTGTCATCGCCATTGCCGATCCGGCGTTCCGTCCGGCGGAAATAGGGCAGGATATCCTGATACCCCCACCCGCGATTGCCCATCTGCGCCCAGCCATCAAAATCCATCCGCTGGCCACGGTTATAAATATGCCCGTTGATGGATGACGAACCGCCCAACGTCTTACCGCGCGGCGCATGAACCCGACGCCCACTGGTGCCTTTGCTCGGCTCCGAATCATAAAGCCAGTTCACACGGCTGTTCGTCAGCGTTTTCATGAATCCAGCCGGAATGTGGATGAACGGGTTCCAATCCGGCGGCCCCGCTTCCAGCAGGCAAACCTTAGCACCACTACCCTCAGCCAACCGCGCAGCCAGCGTTGACCCAGCTGTCCCCGCGCCCACAATCACATAATCAAACTGATCCACCATACCACTCACTCATTTCCAAATTCGCCACGCCAATGTAGGCGGGCGGGGCGTATGCGATCAATCTAATTGCAGGCGGCATTGATGAATGGTTTCGTCGATCTTGAAATTTCCAAAGTCGGTAACGCAGGCAATGCATCTCGCCTCAGCATCCCCTAGATTGGTAAGAACGGCTGTTGGCTGCGGGCTAAATCAAGGTCGGATTGGAACTTTTTCCAAAAAATCGCCACCGGCCTAGGTGGGTTTCAACGCTGTTGTTGGCGCGCTGCTTGAAGCTTCAGCGCATTTTCCACCAGATATTTTCGACCGCCATTTTTAGCCAGTTCTAAGAATAGATCGAGTTTGTCTGAATTTATTTTACTATACCCGGAGTCATAGAGAAGCCGAATTTGATGGCTTGACCTTTATGCTGTCTCTTATACACATCTCCGAGCCCACGAGACCTCTCTACATCT
>CAJXVF010000283.1 GCA_913060845.1 uncultured Alphaproteobacteria bacterium
CGAGATGTAGAGAGGTCTCGTGGGCTCGGAGATGTGTATAAGAGACAGGCGAAAGTCTTTGGCAAGGCCGTAACTCGAACTAAGAGTTACGACTGCATATATCACACTAATGTCGCGGGACCGGCGCTAACACGGATCAGCATCACATGATTTCTGGCCTGTTAAGCTGTGCGTCGCTCAGGCCGCCGAACTGCACGCCAATTTGGATGCAGGGCCGCCCAAAGGGGGCCTCCTTCCATGCCAGTCAGCGACCTGAAAGTATCCTGCAAAACTCAGGCGCTCGATCGTATACTTGCCGTGCGAGGCGTCGTCGTCGATGTCTTATTCGATGGCTGTGACCTCCCCCCGATCAATTCCGCTCTCGAAGTGGAGTGGGATCGCGAAGGGCCGCTCAGCTTGGAAGTTCAAAGCCATTTAGACCTGATGCCGGACAGTGTTGCTATAAAACGGGGCCAGATGCTCGCGAATGCCCGATAGATCGACAAACCGATCAATCGAACGCAGCAGATGATCTTGTGGGACGTGGTCTTCTATCGAGAATTCGTAAAACAGCGCACTTTGCGCTTCCTGCTTGGGTCCCAACATCACGATCTTCCCTGTATCAATAGAGAAATTGAATCAGCGCCCCGCCACAAATCAAGCCGAGTTTTTCAACGAAATACGCCCGAAGCGGCAGTTGACCTTGCCGATTCATTTTCACGGCGCATTTTAAGGTGCCCAAAAGGGTGGGCTAACAGGTGGTCTGTATTTAGTATATTGAGAATTTTTGAATAATAACAATACGCTATAAAAGTAATTGGTGCCTAGGGGCGGGATTTCTATAGGCAAATTGCAAGAGCTACAAATTCGCGGGATAATCCTGCGCCTATTCGACAGCTTTCCTAGCTTAGGTCCACGCCATGCCTGAGCCTATAGGGAGCCTAAGGATCTTGGGTAATTCACTAAGTTATTGTTTTTATTGGTGGCGGGAGAGGGATTTGAACCCCCGACCAAGAGATTATGATTCTCCTGCTCTACCGCTGAGCTACCCCGCCAGACCTTCGGCGGCGGCGTTCACAGCGACCGAAGTGAGGCCGCTATATGGCGGGCGTAGTTTCTGCTGTCAAGATGGTATTGGCGCCTACGTCACCAAGTGGATGCGCTGCAGTGGGTGCAGCCTTAATCCATCCGCCACCAAGAACGCGCGTGCCATCATAAAAAACACAAGCCTGACCGGGGGATACACCGAACTGCGGCGCATCCAAGCGGACTGTGACTGCAGTCTCCAAGCCTGAATCATCAACCTGCAATACTGCCCGAACAAGCTTAGCCGCTGAGCGCAATTTTACTTGGACTCGGGCACCATCTAGCGGCCCCTCACCCAGCCAGTTCACTTCACGTAGATGCGCCTCCCCGCAGGCAAGTGCTTCACGGGGGCCGACAATGACGCGCTTGGCTGCCGGATCCAGCCGCAGCACATAGTAAGGGTCCGCATGACCGCCGATGTTCAGGCCCTTGCGCTGCCCAACCGTGAAGCCAATCACGCCATCATGCTGGCCCACCACTTGGCCACTTAGATCAACAATCTCACCAGGCTCAATCGCGCCCGGGCGGAGCTTTGCGACGACATCCTGATAGCGGCCATTTGGAACAAAGCAGATGTCCTGGCTGTCCGGCTTCTCCGCGATGGCAAGACCAAACCTATGGGCGTGTGCACGCGTTTCATGCTTGCTCATACCGCCAAGCGGAAAGCGCAGAAAATCAAGCTGCTGGCGGTTGGTTGAGAACAGAAAGTAGCTCTGGTCCTTATCCGGATCCGCCCCACAGAGGAGTTCGGGGCCATCTGGGCCATCCTGCCGCTGAACATAGTGACCGGTGGCTAAGGCCGCAGCACCCAAGTCCTTAGCTGTATCCAGCAGGTCCCGGAATTTCACGCGCTCATTGCAGCGGACACAGGGGATCGGCGTTTCGCCCTGCAGATAGCTATCCGCGAACTCATCCATAACCGACTGGCGGAACTTGCTTTCGTAATCCAGCACGTAGTGGGGAAAGCCGATCCGGTCCGCAACTGTGCGGGCGTCATAGATATCCTGGCCAGCGCAGCAGGTGCGCCCCGTGGGCACAGCATCGCCATGATCATAAAGCTGCAGGGTGACGCCGACCACATCATACCCGGCCTCATGCAGCAGCGCTGCCACGACAGAACTATCCACGCCGCCGGACATAGCGACGACAACGCGCGTCGATGCTTTCGGCCCTGGTAAGCCAAGGTCGATTTCGGGTGGTGCGATTTCGGGCTCAGTCATTGGTGCTGCTTCACTCATGCTGCGGGAGATAGGCCCCGCTAGCAGCTTGTGCAAGCATCATTCGGTATTAGAGCTTAAAGCCCGGCCCGTCGAAGCGCCCGACAGTTGCGATTTGATCAACCGGGTTGCGACGGAGCTTGGTCAACATTTTCACCGGCTTGCCCATCGGCACGACAGCAGCGACGGCATAGTTACTCGGCGCGCCAAGTAACTTCTGCACCTCTGGCTCCATAGCCGCAGCGAGCGTTGTGATCGTGCCGCCAAAGCCTGCTTGACGTGCGCAGAGCAACACATTCCATACGAACGGATAAATCGACCCACCGCTGATTACGCCAATTCGATCAAGGAACTGGTCCATTGAGGCGACAACAGAGAGGTCCACCATAAACACCAGCACAACATCAGCTTTGCGGAACGAATCCGTTAAATGGTGTGCTGGCTCTGTCGATGCGATCTCTGCATCAGAGACCTTAGTCGGGTTAATGGTGTTCCAGGGGCTTTCGCCATTCTTGACCTGAGCGGTGTAGCGCTTTGCTGCGGGTGCAGCCAACTGGGCGAGCGCCTCACGGGTTTCAGCGTCCCGCACGATGACGACACGATTACCCTGGCGATTGCCGCCAGACGGTGCAAACCGGGCGTTATCCAGAATATCAAACAGCACATCATCGGGGAGCGATTCGCCCGTGAACTCGCGCGCCGAAAAGGTCATGCGCATCACATCATTCAGTTCCATGGCGATTGCTCCCTTATGGATATTTGCAGCGGTCCGCCGACACAACAATAAATCCGCGTGGACCTGTTACGATATTAAAGCGGAATTCCGTCCCGCCCATGACAACCCCGTGGGACAGCGGCAGCAGGCCTTTGGCTTCACTGGTCTTACCGCCAACACGCGTGAATTTGATTGCGACTGGTTTCGCCGGGTCGAACCAAGCTTGGGGCCGACCATCACCGCCAAGTGCAGCCTTACCAGTCCCGGTAACGACGATTGCGGACTTGGCAAACCCAATCCAGTTGTTTTTGCCGCGTCCGCCCTGCGTGCGCAGGATGAAACGCTTGGTGATGGGGCGATTCTGGCATTCATTCGCCGCCTTCGCTTCACGGATAACGAATGACAAACGTTTCGGTGGGACGCCATTGTCCAACTGTGATTGCAGTTGGCGGAACAATTCCTTCGCGTCCCCCGTCGGCACATCCTGCTCGTAGCGGGCGTTCCATTCGGCAACTTGCGTCTTAGAACCACGAAGCTGAACGTTCAGGTTCTGATTCTCTGCGTCCAGGCTATTAAATTGGCCCTGCAGCTCAGCCAGCTGCTCGCGCAGGCTGCGCACTTCACGCTGTGCAAACGCTGTGCCTGTTTCGTAGGCAAAGAAGCCCAGTAGCACCAGCGCCGTCAGGGCGGCTGCGAACTTAACCAGCATCATCCGCCGTTTGCGTGTTTGGCGGCGGCGGCCTTCTCTTAATCCAACGGCCATTTAGTAATTGCTTTCCCAGCTAATTTATTGCGCCCAACCGTCTACCGAACACCGGATCGCAACGCTTTTTTAAGGTTCTATGCCGCATCGTACCGCCACGCAAGAAATTGGGAGATAAACCATGCAGCAGGCCACTGAAGCCCTTTCCGGAAGTGATCGACGCCAATATGAGCGTTACCCTTGCCCCCATTATGCCCAGGCGTTCTTCGCCAACCAGTGGCGTGATTGCGGCGTCGCCGATATTTCAGCAGGCGGTGCCTTGCTTGAAACAACGAACCGCCCGCCCGTAGGTGATATGATCACGCTTTTTGTCGAAGATGTGGCGGAAATGCCTGGTGTTGTCATTCGGCACACTGGCGATGGCTTTGCTCTTCGATTTGATCTGTCGCCACTAACCAAGCACTAAAAGCTTCTCAGTGTCAGCCTGAGGCGAGACGACCGCTATCTGCTTAGCGCCCGCCGTTGGAGCCCACTAAGAGCCGCCGATAGCGGGCGTTTTTGCCTGGGCGGAAGCCATTGGCATCGCCTATGGGAACAAAAAATTCACTATGTCTTTCTCTTATCGAGCTTCCCCATGCGACCATCCGATGCTAAGATCAAATCTCGACAAACCCACTCTTAGGGAAACGCCTAATGATTAAGTCTCTAATGCAATTCACATTCGCAGCAGCGATCGCGCTGACTGCGATTATCGCGCAGCCTGCTAATGCGGCTAATGTTGGCCCAAAAACCTGCCAAGAATGCCATCGTGCTGAGTATGATGTGTGGAAAGGCACCGAACACTTCAAGGCCTTTCGCGGTGCCCACAAGCACAAAAATGCAAAAGCGATCGCTGCTGCCTCCGGCACTGGCAAATCCATGCGGAAAAATAAGACCTGCATGACCTGTCTCTTATACACATCTGACGCTGCCGACGAATAGAGAGGTGTAGA
>CAJXVF010000284.1 GCA_913060845.1 uncultured Alphaproteobacteria bacterium
GCCAAAGTCGTCATCGGCGATATTCTGGCTGAACGCGCGCAGGAAACTGTGGCTGAGATCAAGGCTGCCGGGCATGACGCCATGTTCGCACCCCTTGATGTCACCACAGAAGACGGATGGGCAAATGCAATCCAAGCCGCGACAGATACCTATGGCAAATTGGATATCCTGGTGAATAACGCCGGCATGTTCCTTGGCCAGGATATTGAGGATGTCAGCCTAGAGGATTGGCATAAGCTTATGTCGATCAACCTGACGGGCGTCTTCCTTGGCACCAAAATGGCGATCCCGGCTTTAAGCAAATCTGGTGAGAGCTCTGCGCATGGCAGCGTTATCGTAAACACCTCCTCCATCGCAGGGCTGGTTGGTTCACAGCTGGATCCGCTCTACTCCATGACCAAAGGCGGCGTTACGACCTTCACCAAGTCCTCAGCGCTGAACTTTGCGCGGAAAGGCTATCGCATCCGCGTGAACTCTATCCATCCGGGTGTGATTGAAACCGATATGGGCGAACAAACCTTCGTTGCCCGCGCCGCCAAAACCCGCAGCAATGACATAGACGCCGCCCGCGCGACCGCCATTTCAACGCATCCTATCGGTCGGCTCGGCGTGCCAACAGATATCGCCAACGGCATCTGCTTCCTCGCCAGCGACGACGCTGGCTTCATGACCGGCGCTGGCCTTGTTGTAGATGGCGGACTAACGGCGCAATAAGCGGTGGGGTGGTTTGTGCTATAATGACAGTAGGAGGCGCGTAATGACCAACAACACAAAGACCTTAGAATTACCGGACGACGTCCGTATTTATGTTGAAAAACTCGTCGAATCTGGTCGATTTGAGTCGCCAGAAGCTGTTATCAGCACAGCTGTTGAGAATATGCGCCTCGAAGACAGTCGCATTGAGCAATGGCTTCATGACGAGGTCATGCCAACCTACCTGGCCATGAAGGCCGATCCATCACGCGGAATCCCGGCTGAAGAAGTTTTTGCTGAGATCAAGGCTGGCCTTGAGGCGCGCAAACAAAAAAGCGCATGAAACAGCGCGACGTTGTTATCGATCCTGTCGCGCGACAGGACTTAACTGATATATTCAACTGGGTTGCCGACGCTCCGGGCGGAGACGCTGCAATCAACTACCTTGGTCGCGTAAGCGCCTATATCAACGGATTTGAACTTGGAGCGCAACGTGGAACTTTGCGTCAGGACTTAGCGCCTGATCTTCGCATTACAGGCTTCGAACGACGCTTGAGCATTGCATTCGTTGTCGAAGAGACGGCGGTCTACTTTTTACGGGTTTTCACCGCAGGACAAAACTGGGAAGCCCAACTGATGGCTAAAGATAACGAATAACCACAATCAACTTCCGCCCTGCGATCCGTGCTGATCTGGAAGCCATCGTCGCGATGTATGCGAAGGATCATCTGGGGCAAGGGCGGGAGAATCCGAGCTTGCCACTGGATCAGCGCTATGTCGCCGGATTTGATGCGGTTGATGCGGACCCGGACCAACTACTGCTCATAGCGGAAGATGCAGGCGTGGTCGCCGGCACGATGCAGATCACGTTCATTGCTGGCATCGCTCGGCTCGGTGTGTGGCGGGCGCAAGTGGAAGCTGTGCGCGTGCATGAAAGTCGACGTGGATCGGGGCTTGGGCGGGAGATGTTTGAGTGGGCGATTGCGGACTTGTGCAACTCACGTCGGATAATTCCAGGCCGGATGCGCAACGCTTCTACGAGACGCTTGGGTTCTCAGCCAGCCATGTGGGCTACAAACTAGCGCTCTGACGCGTCTGCAATGATGATTTGATAGAACGCCTCCGCCGCCGTTGAAAGTCGGGCACCGGCGCGACGCACTGCGCCCACGGTACGCGTCACTACAGGGTTGATGAGCGGCCGCGAACGGAGCAGCGGATGTTCCGGCCCAGGCATGGCAGATGCAGGCACTGCTGTGACGCCAAGCCCTGCCTCAACCAATCCAAGCGCTGTCGATAGATGCCGAACCTCATATGCCCATGCGACGTTTTCCCGGGCATGGGCCAATGCGCTGTCGATCAGCATTCGGTTACCGCTGCCCTTCCATACGGCAATGAATTTGGACGGGTCGACATCTGCCCATTCAACCGGCCCGTCTGCATCTAATTCCCCGCCGCGCGGCACGGCTAACACAAATGGATCATCCGCCAGCACGCGAAAATCCAGGCCAGGCTCCTGTCCGCCAATGAAATTGATGCCGAAGTCAGCGTCACCTGATGCAACAGCTTCCAAAACGTCATTCGCCGATAGATCATTGATGCGGATGCGGCCATCAAACCCTTGGTCGCGAAACGCCTGGATTGCGCGCGGCAGCAGGCTGCGCGTCGCGGTTGGCACAGCAGCGACGGTGACAATCTGGTTGCGCTGGAAGGCAAATCGGGCCGTATCATCGCCAATTGCCCGGAGCGCCTCTTGCGCTTCCTCCAGCATGACCTCGGCCCGATCCCGAAAGCTACGGGCCGCAAGGGTGAGCTTTACGCTGCGGGTGGTGCGCTCCAGCAGCGTTGCGCCAAGGGCCTCCTCTAGCTTCTGGATGCGACGGCTGAGGGCGGATTGGGAGATTGCCAAAGTCTCCGCTGCAGCGCGGAACGAGCCATGTTCCGCGACGGCCAGAAAGGCTTCTAAATCGCCAAAATCAAAATTGATGCGCATAATGGGATAATAAATACAGTCTTTGCGTTTCTCTTATCAAGGCCTCCCGCGCATATTCATATGCAACAAACGCTCTTGAGGAACGCCAGCCATGACCCAGATCGCCATACCTTGCCTAATGATGCGCGGCGGCACCTCCAAAGGCCCGTATTTCAACGCTAAAGACCTACCTTCCAGTGTTCCCGCGCGCGACTTGGCCTTGTTAGCTGCCATGGGCTCCCCAGACGACCGGCAGATTGACGGCCTTGGCGGCGCAGACAGCCTGACCAGCAAAGTCGCCATTGTCGCAAAATCCGCCCGGCCCGATGTGGACGTGGATTACACCTTTGCCCAGGTCGCGATTGGCGCAGGCGCGGTGGATACCGGCCCATCTTGCGGCAATATGTTGGCAGGAGTCGGCCCATACGCCATCGAAACTGGTGTTGGTTCTGGCCGAGGACGGCGAGACGACAGTCATCATCCACGATGTGAACACCGGCAGCCGGATTGAGGCAATTGTACAGACCCCAGGCGGGCGCGTGACCTATACCGGTGACGCAGTCGTGGACGGTGTCCCAGGTGCTGCGGCCCCCGTACAGCTGAATTTCACAGGCATCACTGGCTCCAAGACAGACGCGCTGCTGCCGACGGGTAAGGTAATTGAGGACATCCAAGGTATCGAGGTCTCTCTGGTGGACGCAGCTACGCCAATGGTGCTGATCCGTGCCGCAGACTTGGGCTTGGTGGGGCATGAGAGCCGTGAGGCCATTAACGCGAATGAGACGCTCTTCACCCGCGTTGAGGCCATTCGCCTTGAAGCGGGCCTTCGGATGGGGCTCGGCGATGTGTCCGGCAAGGTCATCCCGAAGGTTGGCCTGCTGGCCGCACCAGTAAATGGCGGTGACATCCGCTCGATCTATCTGACCCCTTGGCGTGCCCACGCGGCCCATGCCGTGACCGGCGCGCTCTGAGTCGCCACAGCGTCTGCGATTGATGGCACCATCGCCCACAGCTTGATGACACCGCCCGTTGACGCCAACATCCGCACGGTTCGCCTTGAACACCCATCCGGCCAAATTGCCATCAAACTGGCGACCACGGGCGCGGGTGCTGACTTGAACGTGATCAAAGTTGGCGTTATTCGCACAGCACGGCTGATCATGCGCGGTGAGGTCATGATCCCGGCTGAAACGATCGAAAGCGCCGCCCTCGCGGCTTGATCCACGCCCTCGCGGCTTGATCCATTGCGCCCCTGCTCCCGCTTCGCCAAACTGCGGGCAACTAAGCGCAGTCTGGAGCAAGCCATTGAGCGAACAAACCAATTCAAACGGTCAACCTATTGGTCGGCCTCAGCCAGACTGGTCCGCGCGTCCACACCCGCCCAAAACGTCGATTGATGGCCGCTTCTGTCGCATTGAACCATTCGACATAGACGCCCATGCCGATAATCTGTTTGAGGCCTTCGCCTTGAATACATCCGGTGCCAACTGGACCTATCTCAGCTATGAACCGACCGATAACGTGGCAGGCCTCCGCAAAATTATGACCGCGGGATGGCAGGGCGAAGACCCCCTGTTTCATACCATCATAGACAAAGCGACGGAAAAGCCAGTCGGCGTCGCAGCGCTGATGCGGATTGATAAAGCCAATGGCGCAATCGAAGTTGGCAACATCCACTATTCCGAACATCTAAAGCAGCGTCCTGCTGCTACAGAAGCCATGTTCCTACTGATGCGCCGCGTCTTCAAAGAGCTTGGCTACCGGCGCTATGAATGGAAATGCGATAGCCTGAATGCCCCCTCCCGCGCCGCCGCAGCGCGTTTGGGCTTCAGCTATGAAGGCCTGTTCCGGCAAGCGGTTGTCTATAAAGGCCGCAACCGGGATACCGCCTGGTTTTCGATTATCGACGATGAATGGCCTGCACTTGAATCCGCTTATGAGGCTTGGCTGAGCACGGAGACTGTCTCTTATACACATCTCCGAGCCCACGAGACCTCTCTACATCTCG